>NZ_KN882186.1:0-21332 GCF_000934755.1 Desulfonatronovibrio magnus | reverse complement strand
CGGGGACTCGGGGACTCGGGGACTCGGGGACTCGGAGACTCGGGGACTCGGATGAAGAGTGACGCGGGGGCGCGGGGACTCGGGGACTCGGATGAAGAGAGACTCGGGGACGGGGATGAAGAGAGACTCGGGGACTCGGAGATGGGGAGACTTGGGGTGGAGATAGGAACCGGGAAGGGGTGAATGGGAGATTTTTAGTATGGCGAATATCAGGCATTTTCGGGAGTTGCGAGTTTATCAGAATTCGATGGATGCAGCAATGCGCATATTCGAGCTGACAAAAAAGTTTCCACCTGAGGAAAAGTATTCGATGACGGACCAGATGCGGCGATCGTCGCGTTCTGTTTGTGCCAACCTGGCTGAGGCATGGCGTAAGAGAAGATATGAAGCCGCATTTATAGCCAAACTCAGTGACTCTGAAAGTGAAGCTTGTGAGACACAGGTTTGGCTGGAGTTCGCTTCACGTTGCGGTTATTTAGACTCACCAACATCAAATGAGCTTGACCAGCAATATGACAATATAATTGGCCAACTGGTTAATATGATCAGGGAGAGTGGTAAATGGATCATTCGTTAAACACCAAGACGCCCTGTCTCCCATTCTCTGTGCCACAGGAAGGAGTTGTGTGATGGCAAAAATTGAAGGATTTCGAATAAAGAATTTCAGGTCACTAAAGGATGTGACACTTGGTCGTCTCTGGAACCAGCAGCATGCAGCACCACTTACGCCCATGACTGCCGTCATCGGAAAAAATGGAGTTGGAAAAAGCACTTTGTTCGATGCTTTTGGTTTTTTTGCAGATTGTTTGAAGTCCGGCGTCGAAGAGGCATGCGATGCTCGTGGCCGTGGTGGATTCGAAAAGATTTTGTCTCAAGGACAGAATTGTCCTATTGAGTTAGAGGTGTACTATAAAGAGGATGGTAAGGCGCGTCCTATCACCTATGAGCTATCCATTGATGTTGATTCTTCGGGCAGGCCTTATGTTCTTAAGGAGCGCCTCAGACAGCGTCGTAAAGGTCAAAAACACGGTTGGCCATTTTCCTTTCTGATTTTGAACAGCGGAAAAGGCGTTGCCTGGAAGGGGGAACAGGAAGGACGCCAGATTGATGAAACCAAGGACGACTTTGATCTTCTGGGACTGATGGAATCTCTTAAATCCGGCGATGCAAAAGAAGAATCAAGGGAAACGGAAGTTGTTGAACTGGAAGATATGCGCAAGCTTGGCATTGCTACTTTGGGCTCTCTTAAACAGCATCCAAGAATTTCAGCATTCCGGAGATTTATCGAAGGCTGGTATCTCAGCTATTTCACGCCTGATGCGGCACGGAGTTTACCACTTGCCGGACCACAAAAACACCTCAATATTCATGGGGATAATCTTGGAAACGTGGTCCAGTTTATGGAGCGAGAATATCCCAGACGATTTCAAGGTATCTTGAAAAAAATTGCTGAAAAAATTCCCGGTATAGAGAAGATAGATACCGAAAAATCCAATGACGGAAGATTGTTATTGCGGTTCAACGACAAAGGTTTTCAGGATCCTTTTTATGCCCAGCAAATGTCCGATGGTACACTTAAGGTTTTTGCTTATCTTTTGTTGTTGGAAGATCCGACTCCGCCACCTTTTTTGTGTATTGAAGAACCTGAGAATGGCTTGTACCACAAACTTCTTGAGTCTTTGGCAAAAGAATTTCGTGAACATGCAACTGGGCGTAAAGGTGGTTCCCAAGTATTCGTTACTACTCACCAACCTTATTTTGTGGACGCTCTTGAGCCTGAAGAAGTATGGATTCTTGAAAAAGAACAGGATGGCTTTTCTACCATCCGCAGAGCGAGTGATGATATCATTGTAAAAAATATGGTTGCCGAGGGCTTACCTTTGGGAGGACTCTGGTATAGCGACTACCTGGACCCGAGGTGATTAAATGCATTTTGAAATCCTTGTTGAAGACCAATCCGGTAAAAAGGCTCTTGAAATACTTGTTCCCAAGATTATCGATGGTAACCATACTTATAGTATTCACCATTACAAAGGAATAGGGCGCATACCCAAAAATTTATCAGCAAATCAAGATGCAAACAAACGTATCCTGCTTGACCAGCTCCCCCGCCTGCTCCGTGGTTATGGCAAAGCTTTCGTTAACTATCCAGCCGATTATCCTGCAGCAGTTATTCTTGTTTGTGATCTTGACGATAAATGTCTCAAATCCTTCCGCCAAGAACTTTTGAACATCCTCAACTCTTGCAATCCGCAGCCGGAAACCAGGTTTTGTTTCGCTATTAAAGAGGGCGAGGCTTGGTTACTCGGCGATATTCCGGCAATCAAATCTGCTTATCCACGAGCAAAGGGTGCTATCCTTAATGCATACGAGAATGATTCCATTTGCGGCACATGGGAGTTTTTGGCTGACGCGGTGTATAATGGAGGTTCTACTGCCCTCAGCGCCAGGGGTTGGCAGGCAGTTGGCGCGGAAAAATTTCAGTGGGCTGAAAAAATTACTCCGTACATGGAAGTTGATAACAATGCATCCCCAAGTTTCAGATATTTTCGGGATAAGTTGCACGAATTCTTGGAAAAAAAGACATGATGGATTTTCCCTGGCAATACTCCACCATCCACAACTGCCCCTGTAAGATTATCGAAAAGCAAACCTTGTGGGGGCAGGATATCTGCCGGGTCTGGCTGCCCAGCCAGGATGCCGTGGTTAAGCTTCCATGTTCCGCACTCAGTCCTCTTGACTCAGGTATTGTCCCTGAACTTCAATCCCAGTACATCAGTTATATTGCTTCAGCAGCCAGGATTTCCCAATTGCTGGAGGGAAACTCAGATGACCATAAGGGCCATGTGCTTTTGGCTCCAATGGAATCCAATGTCATTCCTCTTCCACATCAGATACAGGCATTATCAAAAGCCATATCCCAGGACCGGATTCGTTATCTCCTTGCTGACGAAGTAGGTCTGGGCAAGACAATTGAAGCCGGGCTTGTCATGCGTGAGCTGAAAATCCGGGGCCTGGTTCGAAGAACGCTTGTGGTATCACCAAAGGGCATAGCCACTCAATGGGTGGCTGAAATGCAGACTCATTTCAATGAGCAGTTTCGTCTGGTCCTGGGAGAAGATATATCCTCATTGCAGCGCCTGAATCTTGGATCTGATCTGGCGGCATCACCCTGGTCCATGTTTGATCAGGTTGTAGTTTCTCTGGATTCAGTCAAACCGGTATTCAAAAGACAGGGCTGGTCACAAGAGCGCATTAAAACATACAACCAAAGCCGGTTTGAATCCCTGATTACTGCAGGGTGGGATCTTATTATTGTTGATGAAGCCCACCGTCTGGGAGGAAGTACTGACCAGGTGGCCAGACATAAACTTGGCCGGGGACTGGCCGAGGCTGCACCCTACATCCTGCTTCTTTCAGCCACACCTCATCAGGGCAAGACTGATTCATTTCATCGCCTGGTCAAACTTCTGGATCAGGATGCGTTTCCGGATATGGAGAGCATTACCAGAGAACGGGTAGCACCATATGTAATTCGCACAGAAAAAAGAAAGGCAATTGATGCTGATGGCAGACCACTATTCAAGCCCAGGCAGACCAGTCTGGCTCAGATAGAATGGCAGTCAAGGCATCGCCGGCAGCATCTGCTTTATGAAGAAGTAACCGAGTATGTGCGTGAAGGTTACAACCAGGCCTTAAGAGAAAAGAAACGACATATTGGATTCCTGATGATCCTGATGCAGCGTCTAATGGTTTCCAGTACAATGGCCATTCGCTCAACCCTGGAAAGACGACTTGAGGCCATCAGGCATGGTCAGCGCCAGGCTGTTTTGCGCCTGGGAAAGATGGAAGCTGATCTGGATAATGGTGAAGATCATGAAAGTTTGTATGACATGGACGCCCAGGAGCTTCTTGATGAGCTTTTAATGTCTCATGTTTCTGCTTTGCAGGATGAAGGCCGACAGGTTGAAAGGCTCCTTGATATTGCCCGCCAATGTGAACAGGAAGGCCCGGATGCCAAGGCTGAAGCACTTATAGAATGGATTTACAAACTCCAGGCTGAAGAAAATGAACCAGATCTCAAGGTGCTTATCTTTACGGAGTTCATCCCTACCCAGGAAATGATCAGGGAATTCCTGGAGGCCAGGGGAATATCAGTTGTCACCCTGAATGGGTCCATGGATATGCACCAGCGCAGGCAGGCTCAGGAAAATTTTATGCATCATGCCAGGGTTATGGTTTCCACTGATGCCGGTGGAGAAGGACTTAACCTGCAATTTTGCCACGTCATAATAAACTATGACATACCCTGGAATCCCATGCGTCTGGAACAGAGAATCGGGCGGGTGGACCGCATCGGTCAGCCCAAGACAGTCAGGGCTGTGAATTTTGTATTTAAGGATTCTGTTGAGTTCAGGGTAAGGGAGGTTTTAGAGCAGAAGCTTGATGTGATTTTCAAGGAATTTGGAATTGATAAGACCGGAGATGTGCTGGATTCGGCTCAGGCAGGAGAAATTTTTGAAGATGTCTTTACAACAGCCATAATTGAGCCAGACCGGTTAGAATCCAATGCTGAACAGGCCCTGGACAGAGTTCGCGATGAAATCCGCCGCATCAGGCAGGAGTCAGCTCTTTACGGTTTGTCTGAAGAACCTGATGTTCAGACAGCTCATCAGCTTCGCTTTCATCCTCTTCCTTACTGGGTTGAAAGAATGACCATTAGTTACCTGAACACTCATGGGGGCAAAGCAGAAAAAAGAAAGAAACACTGGAATCTGGCCTGGCCGGACGGACTGAAACAGAACAGATGTGTTTTTCAGTCCAGAGAAGCTGAAGGAATTGATGACTCCACCCTGATTTCCCTTGAAGATACCCGCATTCGGGGATTGGTCATGAAACTGCCTCTGTTTGCTCCTGGCCAGCCCGTCCCCAGAATTTCATTAACTGGACTGCCAATGTCTGTCACTGGATTGTGGGGGCTGTATGAAATTCTGCTTTCAGCCATGTATCCGGTCCAAAGTTCAGGACCTGGAGGAATGAGCATGCCAACAAGGCAGAAAGCAGTGGCAAGTGTTTTTCTAAGCCACGAAGGCAAGGTGTTTTTGCCCACAGCAAGACATATCTGGGATACATTGATTACCACTGATCCTGTGTATGAGGGGGCGATGGATCAACCAGAGTCAGCAGATGCTTTTGAAAGCCTTAGCCAGGCCATTAAGGAAGCAGGCCGGGAATTTTTTGATGATTTAAAACAAAAGCATCTGAGCTCTCTTGTTAAAGAAGAAGAACGTGGGAAGACAGCTTTTGAATACAGAAAAAAGGCCATTGCCAGGATTGGGCTTCCTGAAGTCCGGCAGTACAGGCAATCCAAATGTAATGTGGAGGAACTCAAGTGGAAAGAGCAGTTAAAATCCGCCAGAGAGGTTGTCCCGGAAATCAGGGCGCTCATGATAACCGAAATCGTCCAGGAAGCAGGGCATGAATAGCTGGCGCGATTATATTCTCAAGGATTTTGTGCCCAATGTGGGCAAGCTTACCCTGGTAGCTGATCCGGACGGTCTTTTGACTGAGGAAAAGCTGGCCATAGAGCTGCGGCGCCGAGGCTTTGATCTCATTGAATTTCACGATCCTGTTGAATTCAGATATGCTTACGAATCCAAGTACCGGGTTATGTGGGATGAGGGTCAGCAAACAGATCTGGTGGTAATCCTGCGCATGCCTGAAGCAGAACTGGATTCCCTGCCCTATGACCTGCTTCAGGCAGGAAGAAAGCTTTTTTTCAACCTTGGGGATTTGTTTCCTGGTCTTAGCTATCCTGTTCTGGAAGATCTGGACAGGGGGCTGCTTGATGATATTTTTACTGCACAGCAAAAGGTTCAGCCGGATATCCTGGGAGATAACGCCACCAAGGATTTTATTCTTAGAAATGTATTTGGAATCGTTACTGAGCTTGTTACCACCGAGGTGGAGTTACTGCGGGCCCTGCTCAGAGTGCATTATAAAAAAATCAAACTACCTGAAGTGCTGGCTGACAGGTTTGTGGATATTATTGGTTCTCAGGCTGCATTTAAAGACTGGCCTCTTAGAGAAATTGTCCAGGATCAACAAAACTTTCTTGACTTCCTGCAGGAGCGCTGGCCTGTATTTTTGAACCGTCTGGCAAAACCGGATCATGCCTGGCAGGATGCCAATGAATATGGCCACAGATTTCCTGGTCCGGATACCCTTCCTTTTGATCATCACGATATCAGAGTTTATATAGACAGCCTGTTTGTTGAGGGCAGGCTTGAGCCGGTCAAGGTTCCCAACATTGAAGTCAGCAGTGATTCCTGGTTTAGATGCGGAGTAATTGAAGAAGATCAGGATACAGATATAAGGTTCAGCCGCCTGTTTAGCCTGGTTCAGGAAGAGCTGCCTGATGATAAAGCCCGCCACCATGACTGGATTTCCTTTGCCATGAAATGGGCCGAGCTTTCTGCACTGGTTCATGGTGATGAGCAGGACAGTTACCGAAGCCAATATCAAGCGCTGAGCAATCAGATTAATCAGAATTTCAGCACGTGGCTGAAATACAATTTTGCCGGTCTTATCAGCCTTTCTCCCAGCACTCCGGCAATGGTTCATCACATTCCAAGACTTATTGCCAGAGAAACGGGCAAAGACAGGCAAAGCAAGGCAGCTTTGATTGTGGTTGATGGATTATCCCTGGATCAATGGGTCACTGTTGGCAGGATAATTCAGGAGCAGGACAAGAATCTTGTTATCCGGGAATCAGCAGTTTTTGCCTGGGTTCCTACCCTGACTTCAGTCTCCCGCCAGGCTGTTTTCTCCGGCAAACCCCCCATCTATTTTCCAGCCTCAATCAATTCAACCAGTAAAGAAATTACTCTCTGGAGACAGTTTTGGGAAGAAGCAGGTATCAGCCGCTTGCAGGTTGCCTATCAAAAGGGTCTTGGAGACGGCAGTGCCGATAGTATTTTAGATCCCCAGTTTAACCCTGAAGTTACCAGAGTAGCTGGCCTGGTGGTGGATAAGGTAGATAAGATCATGCACGGCATGCAGCTTGGGGCCTCTGGCATGCACAGTCAGATCATGCTCTGGTGCAGGGATGGATTCCTCAGCGGTCTTATTGGATATTTACTTGATCACGGATATGATGTCTGGCTGACATCTGATCACGGCAATATTGAGTGCAGAGGTAAGGGTAAACCAAAGGAAGGCGTTATCGCTGAAACCAGAGGACAGCGGGCCAGGGTTTATCCATCACAGGAACTGCGGTCAAGAATAGGCCGGGATTATTCCTCTGCAATCCACTGGGATCCTGTGGGTTTGCCCCCTGAATATTTTCCTCTTGTACTCAGCGGTGAAGATGCCTTTGTTCAGCAGGATAAAACCATTGTCGGCCATGGCGGTATTTCCATTGAGGAAGTAATTGTACCTTTTATCAAATTTGAAAGGAGAAGCAGTTGATGGGTAAACGCCACCAGGTCATCGGAATTAAGCAGACCATCAACTATGACTGGATGAGAAAGACCACAAATCTTGTCCTTGCCGGGCTTGATCCAGAAAACATTCGAGGTGAGCTGCATGATTATCTTGGTGGAATGAACAGAAAAAGCACAGGAGAAGTCAGAAGTAAAAACACCCGCTCATTTATCGTTAACATTCTTATGAAAATATGGGTTACGCCGGACAGGGATCTAAATTTATTCAGAAGCAGTGCATTGAATCTGATTGGTCGCAGCGCTGAAAAGGATTTGGCGGTTAATTGGGCCATGATTTCTGCCTCCTATCCATTCTGGTACAATGTTGCCAGGCAGACCGGAAGACTTTTTGCCCTTCAGGACCAGGTTTGTCAGGCCCAGGTAGTAAAAAGGCTCAAGGAGCAGTACGGGGACAGGGATACCATTGTCAGATACGCAAGCTACGTACTCAGGTCCTTTGTTGACTGGGGCGTGCTCAAAGACACCCCAACCAGAGGGTGTTACATTAAGTCCCCTCCCATAGTCATTTCAGACAGCAACCATGCTATTATGCTTGTTGAAGCAGGACTCCATGCCCTGCCCGGCGGAAAGGCAGCTCTTGATGTCGTCTTGAACAGTCCTGCACTGTTTCCATTCTCCATGCCTGCCGTGAACGGTGATGCTATTTCCAGTAATACAGACAGGGTAAGCGTTGAACGTTACGGCCTTGATGATGAGCTGTTGAGGCTGAAGGTGGAGGGATAGTGGAGTGGGGAAAAGTAAGTAGATATATTTTGCTAACAATATGGCAACTCCTGCCTTTCTTTGGACCTGCCAATAACCATTCAAACCTCTGGATTTTCAAATGAAAATAAAATGCCGACCAAATGCCAGAATATCTCGGAGCGCACTGGATGAAGTTAAATCCATACAAACTCTTTTGTCTGATGTTTATAAAGATGCTGGAGATGGTAGAACTTTGCTGCGTGAGCTTGTTCAGAATGCTGATGATGCCAAATCCAGTAAGCTTAATTTTATAATCCTTGAGCATGGTTTATCTCATTGCCAGAACAGTCTTCTCAGAGGAGCTGCTCTTGTCGTTATAAATAATGGGCCTTTTACAGAAAAAGACCATGAGGCTATTCACCGGGCAATTGGTGGTTCCAAAATGGAAGAGGCTGGTAAGGTTGGTCGTTTTGGGGTTGGGCTAAAGAGCATATTTCATGTCTGCGAAGCAATTATTTACCTGGGGGCTGGTGATGATGCTCTGAGGCCTGGGGTTATAAATCCCTGGGCAGGGACTGATGGCAAAAGCGATTCAGATCCCATCCACCCTGACTGGGATTCAATCCCTGAAAGCCCTGACATGGAAAAATTATTAGAGATTGCACGATCTATCTTTAATGACTTCAGTAACGGCTTGTTTTTATGGATTCCCATTAGAACCAGAGAACACCTTGACCGGTCTGATGACGGAAGACTGTCCGGCATTACTGATTCATGTCCGAGCATAGAAAATCTTTTCAACTGGTTTTCCCGTCCTCAATCGCTTGCTTATTTGCTTGCTCAATGCGGCTACCTCGATGAAATAAGGGTGTACCATGCAAAAGAACCACAAGAGCTTGATGCACAAAAGCCTTTTTTGAAGATTTTTAGAGATGCTTTTCAGGAATGTTCATGGGTCGGCAGATATGATCGTGATGAAAGCCAACAGTTTATTCGAGAATTTCAGGGAACAATCCAATCTGCAAGTTATAATCATATCAAAACATGGGAAATAACTGGAATCGAAAAGTTAGGGGAAGAAACCTTAATCAAAATGCGCAATGGTAAAGACTGGCCCCGAGAGCCTCACTGGATTGATGGCAGGAGTCAACTACTACCTCGCAAAGCTTTGGCTCACGCAGCAATATCTGTCATACGCCCAAAAGAAAGCTTAGACAATTATACCGGGCTACGTTTCAGATGGGGTGTTTTTCTTCCCCTTGATGATGCTCCAAGGTCAGACTCTGGCGATCTCGTTATACCTGCTGGTGATCAAGCCGAAGATAGTCAAGTGTGGGATATTATTCTGCATGGATATTTCTGGCCTTCTCATGATCGCAAGTCAATACCTGGTGTGACTGGTGTAAATTCTGCAGATGTTGATGAACCTGACATCAGAATAATTTGGAATCAATCGGTAAGGGATCTTTTATTGTTTCCTCTGTTTCCGAAAATTATAGAATTAACACTCGAAGCACTTCCTCAGCAGGAAGCCAAAAGTTTTATTGAAGATGTTAAAGAAACAATAATTTTTTCTGAAAACAATCTATCTAAGATAACAAAACATCAATATTTACTTCCAGTTATTTCAGATGATGGTGTTAACTGGAACACTGTGGATTCAGGAAATTGTTCTATTCTCTCAATTCCTGACTGGATAAATGCTCCACAAGATTTCAAATATTCTTTTATCGAAGCTGCTCATAATGTCTGGAATGATGATCTTTGGATTATTGATAAGAATTCTCCCAGGTTGGGAGGATGTGAAAGCCCATGGCCTTTTGATTGGCTGCACAGGGTTCTGTCTTCAGTACCCGATGAAACATTTTATACGCCAGATGGTTTGAAATGGCTTGAAGGTTTGATTAGACACTTAATCGATTCAAGTAGCTCTTATCGGGATAAACAGCCATCGTTTATTGCTGAGATAATTGACTGGTTGAGTGATAAAATTGCCAACGACGCTCTAAAACCTACAAGAACTTCTACTTCTCCAGAAGATAGAGACGAATTTCGTAAACTGTGGAGGTCGCTATTCAGATTGTTTCCCCACAATTGGATCTTTTATGTACCCCTTGAAGCTCAACAGGCAGTCAGGTCTATTGCTGAAGAAAAATTGATTGGTCCTGGATTTATTCCTGTTCCGTTGGGAACGAACTACAATAATTATCCGAAACTTGATTCTCAAAAGGCCACAAGGTCTCTAAAATTCATTGGCACAAAAATCCAGAACTCTGATAACATGTCAAATAGAATGCAGATATCTTTTCTGATGCTATCTCAATGCATTCTTTATAATCTTGGTACTCATCTAATAGATGATGAACTGATAACATTACCCCTCATCCGGGCAACAAAGTTTCCAGGAGAAAAGAATTACTCCTGGTCAGTAAGTGACCTCAAATCCAAGCATCAGGAGTTTAGAATTTTTGCCAGGCCATCTGATATCCAGGATCAGGAAGATGACTCGGATGGAGATCAAGAAAGAGATTTTAAGAAAAAGATCAGATTATTGTCCGACGGAACTGGTGAAGACTTATGGCTGGTTGACAGCAATATCGGCAGTCTCTTGAATCTCCCTGTATCACGCCATGAGGAAATGTTGAACAAGCTTTTATCTGTAGAAATTTTGTCATCAAGGCCCAAAGAAAGACTTGGCTTGCTGAAATACCTGAAGGATTTTTATGATGAGGATGTTGGTTCTGAGGTCAACTCAAAACTTATAAAATCAATAAAACATCTTATTGTTGGACGCAGTTTAACAGAAGATGATAATAGATGTGCCTTGTGTTATATAAATAAAAATGACCACTACAGAAATAGCCACGAGAAAACTCTCACTCTGCTGTTGAGGCTCTTAGGGCAGGAATGGAGGGCAGTTTCCTCTGAATTAGTAGGCCCTCTCTCTAATGATTTGGCAAACGAAATTGGCGGCATTTTACAGGTAGACAATGGTGTACTTTATTCCCTTACGCTAGAATGTTTTGATAATGAGGTGGACTGGGAACAACTTGAGCATGATGACATTATTCATCTTTTAAAATCACTTCATAGCACTTCCGAGGAGCTTTGGAGAAAAATTCCTCTTCATAAATTATATGACAACAGTCGAGGCAGCTTTGATTCTGGTTTTTTAATTTTTGAGGGTAATATCAATCTGCCAGCAAAATTGAATTGCCACGAACGACTCTTGTTTCCTGATCAAGAAATTCGAGGTTTGTACCATGATGTCAGTGCACTGGATCAAGACCAGGTTATCCAACTGATGTTGAAGCATGCTGAACCCCATGTTTTTGCCCTTGAAATTCTGGATGCTTTTTCTTTAGGAGACGGCCGATTTTTTATACAAAATAATACAGTCAGAGACCTTCTAAAATCATCTAAGTGGCTACCCTTGAAAAATGGTCAAGCAGGAATTGCGCCAGAGAAAGTTATTTTTATTGAGTCTTCTGAGCTTATGAATACTTTAATACCCCTTGCCAGGGATGGAGGATTAGGAAGTTATTTTTTACATGATGAAATTGATTCGCCATTTCATGAGCATGTCCATAGCATATTGTCATCTCTTGACAGTTATTCACGCTCTCATAATATTCGCAAACTCGCCCAAGCTATAAAATCAGTATCTTTGAGCAATATTCTTGGTGGAAAATATTGTCTTCCTGTAATTGACTATGAAGATATGCTGGAAGAAGCGTTGCAAAGCCCTTTGTCCAATAGCCATCGATCATGGATGGTTGTGGCTTATGCAGCTGAATACTTAGGCTCCAGAGAATTATCTAATCTTGATGAGACAAGCAAAAAATCAATATTTGCTTTGGCTGAGTCTCTATCAGGCACTGTTCCTGATAATGAGCAGATAAATATGCTGAAAACACTTGCAGAAATTAGACCCACAAAAAATTCTTCAGAAGGAAAAGTTTTTCGGAAATTGATTAGCATTTTTTCTCGATATGAGTTTTTTAACGAGCGTGTTTTACCAGACATTAAGCTTCCTACACAGGATGGACAATGGAATTACCCGGACAGAATATCAAGATCTGAAAGTGGTATTTCAAAGTCTCATAAGCTTATCAGTGAAATACGTGAGGCACTAAGAATAAAGGTTGGGGATATTGTTGCTGCTGATAATCCAATCGATGTCAGTGGCTCAAGTCTGCATGGTACAGTTGAAACCCTTAAAAAATATTTCAATGATTGGCATAAAAAAGTACCAAAAGGTGCAATAGGATCTTTTGTTTGTTTGTTAGGAGATGGTAATAATGATGTTTTGTATAATTTTGCGCAAGAGATGCTTGGTGAAGACATTGATGTCGATTCTGTGCGAGACCAACTTGGGCTTAGTTCTGAAAGAACAGCGGAAGGTATCAGGGTATGGGTAAGTGGCAAAGTAGCCCAAGGACAAATGGTACGTACATTAAATCTTTTAGGTGATGAAGTGGATATGGAGGCGGGACAGGATCAGGACACAATATTTGCTTCAGATCCACTATGCAAGAGCTCTGTACACGGGGACTGGTGGGAAATAAGGCTTCGGGATGTTGATCCCCACTCAAGAACACCGCATGAGTTGTTGGATATATTAAGACAAACCGTTGAATGGTGGGCTGGAAATGTTCTTCATTTAGACTATGGGATAGTCAAGAAATGGTGGTCAGAGTGGGGTGAAGGTTCTCAAGCTCAGATTGCACCTGTAAAAGCTTCTATTAATGCACATCTGCCCCTTACCCTGCAGCAATTGGACGTTAAAGCTTGCCCTGAGCTGTATGAGGCAATGCTTAAGGCGCAGAAAGCTCAGAGAAGAAGAGAGCAGGCTGCTCCAGATAATAGGGATGCGATAAATAGTGAACGAAACGCACTCAGAGAGCTTGCTTCATTAATCCAGAATAATAGAGAGTATCAATCCTTTGTCTGGAAGAGAGTCCAAGCTATGATGAAGAGATATGGATACTCTGAAGACAGTGTGCTTCTCGAATTAGCTCAAAACGCTGATGACGCCTTAGCGCAGTCCAGGGAGATTTCTCAGGGACAATTAAGTCAAGAGGTTAGAGAAATACAAATAAAGGTAACATCAAGCCATGATGGTGATTGTATTGATTTTATCCACTTTGGACGACCAATTAATGATACAGGTGGTGCATCATTCCCACAAGGCAAGGAGCGGCAATGGGATCAGGATTTGTACTACATGATGCTCCTTAATTTGAGCAGCAAACCAGGAGATTTGCCTGGAAGCAATGCAATAGGGAAAACAACGGGTCAGTATGGCCTTGGGTTCAAGTCTGTACACTTTGTTTCCGAGAAACCAACAATAGTCAGTGGTTTTTTATCTTTTTCCATTGCTGCTGGCTTGATTCCTGATGAAGTAGCAGTTGCAAGCACAAGTATTCCTGCAAGTCTCCATGGCCATCAGCCAACATTAATCAGGCTGCCATTGCGTCAAGACATAGAAAGTTCAAAATTTATGGAAAGTATTTTCAAAAGATTTAAACATGCAAGTATATTCATGCCTGTATTTGCACGTGAAATCAGAAAAATTGCAATATCCGGTTCAGGCACTGGTTATGATAGGATTTACTCATTTGAAAGCAAAAATTCTGATAAGCTTCCTGGATGGGATCTAAGCGGAGAAGTAAATATTCCAGGCTTAGGGCTTGCCAGGATTTTACGTTTTCGTCCTTTTCAAGCAGAAGGTACTAACCCCAGTACCGAGGCCATTGCCATAGCAATTAAAGACGGTTTACCTGTAAAACTTCCTCACGACTGTCCTTTTATTTGGAATGTTGCCCCTACAAGTGAAGCATGGGGGTGTGGTTATGCCATTAATGGACCAGTTAAGCTCGATCCAGGAAGAACACATGTTTCTCTTGACGATGAAGCTACTATAAAAGCTTTGGATAAACTTGGCAGAGCTTTTGGCAAAAGCCTTGTTAATCTGCATGATATAATGGCTGAGGGTGAAACTGCATGCCAGTTGGCATCAAGCATGGCAAGCGGAGATGATTTTTTAGCAAGACTGTGGGCTGTCCTTGTGTCAGGACTGGATACAGATGATATTTTAAGAAAAAGCTTTATGTTGCACCTTCATGGTCATGATAAAGGATTGACAAAATGGATAACAGAACGATCTGTTGTTCCATCAGGTTTGCCATTCCCTTTCCCTGAAAAGCTTCCTGCTATAAAATCAAATATAAAGCTTATGGTTGCGACTTCAGAGCTTGCTGCTAAAGACCTTTGTCAGGCCATGGGAAAGATAAACGGAGCTGACAAGGTTATCCAGAAGTATAATATTATATCTGAAAAAGCCTTTGCAATGCTGAAGCCTCTAATAAGTGAGCTTGTTGAAAACATGCCCAAAAACAGGATAGGCTTTGTTGACATTTTAAGGGAAGTTTTTGAAAGCTTAAATTGGCATGTTAGGCCTGAGGTTCTGCACTCCCTTAGAGGCTTGGCTAATGAGGAAATAAGCCATCAACTTCCTGATAGCTGGCCTCAAAGAAACAGCTGGATGAAGGATTTAAAGGCTGAGTCTGCAGGTGGTTCATATTTGAGCCTGAGAAAACTTCTTTTGCCTGATGGAATTGATGACTTTTTAATCGGTCTCAATGAAGATGATGTTTACGATGAGCTTTTAAGGTCAAAGTTTGCCCCACCAAAAAATGTGCTTAACCCAGAATATATCAGATCACAGCAGGACATAAAGATATTCCGATTATTAAGGGTTAGTCATGGTATAGGTGCTGAAACTCTGGCTGAATGGTATCATCATTTGTCAGCTGATAAATATAGGTTTGGCCTTGACTATCTCTTGAGAGGCAAGCTTGCAAAGGAGGTGCTCAAACGTTTAAGGGGTAATGACAGGCCGAGTTGGTTAAGAAGTCATGATAAGGTTCTTGAATTACTGGCTGACACAAATGCAGAAGACTGGGAAAAGAAACAGCTTTTGACTGTCTTGTTCCCTGGTAACTATCAACAAATTACTCCAGAGCCACCTCCTGTCCGAGTAAATGAAAATTTTTTAAAAAGAGTTCAGGAATGGTGGGATAATGAAAATACCCGTCAAGAGGTCATTGATGAATACGAAAAGAACACTTGGCCTGACTGGCTGCTTAATGAAGGCATAAAACAGGGACTGGAAAATGAGTCCAAAGACCATTGGATGGCTTTGCTGATTCTTGGGGCTTGTAGAAGTATTGGCCGGACAAGGGGATCTCAGCATAAAAGTTTTCTTGAATTTATTAACAATAAAGGCTGGTGGGAGACCTTTAAGGATCATGTAACCAGTGAAGACTGGATGAATGTCTTGGAAGATTGGCAGGATAGTTCATCAATATATATTGATAAACTACAATGGATGTCTCTTTTTCCCTCAATATATCAATTCAGTAGGTATCATGATGTATACCGTCGGTTGCTTAAAGCATCGTCCAGAAGACCAGAAGACTATTTTTATATCCAATCACTGCTATCCCCCAGAGTTGATGAGTCATACTCTTTAGCAGGCAAAAATTTTGATGCTCCGCCAGCTCCTGTTAATTTCGGGCTGCACTGGATTTTGCGAGAGTTGTACAGATTGGAAATAATTAACGGCAACCATATAGCCCCATATTGTTGGGTTCCTTCCAGTCGCTTGATTGATTTTATCCAGAACAAGTTTGGCATGATCATTATTGATAATGGAATGTCAAATCCTGATAAGGCAAAAACAATACATGAGTTTATTATCAGTCAAACTGGGCCTGATGATAGTCATTTTCACCGCACCTTTGATATACCCTTTCTTCACATTATCAAAACTCCTGGACTGCAGAGCAGGTTTGGTTTGGAGGATAATATATGACTTTTTCTAAGAAAGCTTTAGTCGATCATCCCAGACATGGTCGTGGCCGGGTTCTTATGGATGATGACGAGAGCGTCATTGTTCAGTTTGACCATGGTATTGAAGGCTGTCTTTCCAACGACTTAACCCCTGTTAAGGAATTAGAGGAAAGTGCAAGATCTCGAATGTATGATCCAGGTGTTAATGTTGTCACCAAAATCCTTGGTAATTGCATTACATCAGTTAATGATGCCTGGGGTGTTTTTTCCCGGTCTAAAATAAATTTGCTTCCACACCAGCTCTGGGTCTGCAAAAAGGTTCTTGAGGCCTGGCCCACAAGATGGATGGTAGCTGACGATGTAGGTCTTGGAAAAACTATTGAGGCAGGTTTGATTTTGACACCGCTCCTATCATCCGGTCGTGTTCGCAGACTTTTGATTTTGACTCCGGCAAGCCTTGTAGGGCAATGGCAGGAAAGATTAAGAGAAATGTTTGATATTCGTATGTCAATGTATTCCCCTCAGTCAGATACAGATAAATCTGATTACTGGAATACCCATGATAAAGTTATAGCTTCAGCTCATACCTTGCGTAAAGACAGGAATGGCCGATGGGAAAGGCTTTTGGCGTCAAAACCATGGGATATGGTTATGATCGACGAAGCACACCATATGAATGTTGATGAAAACCATGGAAATACTCTTGCCTATGAGCTGGCCCATCGCATGCAGAAAAGAAGTCTCATCCAGTCCATGGTCATGTTTACAGGTACACCTCACAGGGGTAAAGATTACGGTTTTCTATCACTGCTGAAATTACTTAAGCCGGATGATTTTGATCCCGATGAGCCTCTTGAAGATCAAGTTCAAAAACTTCGAACTGTTATGATCAGGAATAACAAGCACAAAGTTACTGATATGAAGGGTCAGACATTGTTTACTCCTGTGAAATCAGTTCAGGAGACTTATTCCTACTCCCCGGAAGAAAGTTACTTCTATGATAAGATGACTCAATTTATTACAGATGGAAAGGCTTATGCAGCAGGTTTTGATCAGCAAAGACAAAGAATGGCTATTCTGATACTCATTACTATGCAGAAACTTGCATCCAGCTCAGTTGCGGCAGTCAGAAAAGCTCTATCAAACCGGCTTAATAAGTTGAAGGATTCAAAAAATAAAACTGAACAGGCTAGCAAATACCTGAAAAAAATGAACGAACTTTTGGCAGAAGATGATGCTGCTAACCTTGATGAAATATCAAAACTTGAAGAAAAGATTATTGAGAATACCAGCAAAACCATAAAAGTAAATCCTGATGAAATCCCAGCTTTGGAAGAGTTATTGAGGATTGCTGCAAAAATTGACAAAGAGACCAAGATTCAACGCATCATGGATGTAATTGATGAGTCCTTAAATAATCGATCAGTTCTTTTTTTTACAGAATATAAGGCAACTCAGGCCCTGCTTATGAGTGCCTTGATTGCCCGCTATGGAGAAGGATGTGTCGCCTTCATTAATGGGGATGGATATATTGAAGGAGTAAAACACCCCAGTGGAAAGGTTTTGACATTTAGAGATACAAGATTGAATGCTGCCAAAAAGTTTAATCTTGGAAAGGTACGTTTTCTGGTGTCAACTGAAGCCGCAGGTGAGGGTGTTGATCTGCAGGAAAGTTGTCATACCTTAATTCATGTCGATTTGCCATGGAATCCCATGAGACTTCATCAGAGAGTCGGCCGTTTAAGCAGATATGGACAGAAATATCCTGTGGATGTTGTAAGCCTCAGGAATCCCGATACTGTTGAAAGCAGGATATGGGAATGTCTGGATCATAAATTAGACCGGATAACCCTGGCTTTTCAGGGAGCCATGGATGATCCTGAGGATATGCGTCAGCTTGTAATCGGGATGGCCTCACCACGAATGATTACCAGTATTTTTGCAGATGCTGATGAAAGCCTCAAGGGAGATAAGCTTGAGACTTGGTTTAATTACAGGGCGTCGACTTTTGGTGGAGAAGATGCTGTTTCAGTAGTAAAGGAAATTTTTGGCAATGTAGCTCGCTTTGATTTCGGACAGGTAGCTCACCAGATTCCTAAGGTGGATCTTCCTGATTTGATGCCTTTTTTTAAGGCGTTATTCGCTGTCTTTGCCAAAAGGCCTACAGTAGTTGATGAGGTAAGACTTTCCTTCAAAACCCCTAAAGAATGGCTTGATGATTTTACCATAGCTGAAAGGTATAATCTTCTTTTTGATCGTTCTTCAAAAGGCCTTGAAGACGAGGATCTGGCAGGAATAGGTCTGAAGGTTGTTGACAGGGCTGTCCAGGCCGCTCGTAAGATGACAGATTGTTTGGCAGTTGTAAGCGATATTAAAAATCCATTCATTGTTTTTGGTATAAGCGACAAAATAACCGATTCAGATTCCACTGTGAAAACAACAGTTGCAGGGATGGAACATACGCAGGATGGAATGTGGAATTTATTAAAGGACTGGGAAATAATCAAAAGGTTAAATCCTATTGCAGATAAGCCAAGAAGTCAGGCTCTTACTGATTCAAAGATAACTGACCAGGATATCCCTGCTTTAATCAAAGAAGCCAGAGAAAACCTGGAATTGAGAGTCAATGATTTAGAGTTGCCTTATCATATACCGGTTATTGAAAGTCTGGCATGTCTTGTGCCAGACAATAGTTGATGAGTCTGGATTGTTGAGGAGTGTGGCTATTAAAAAAGTCTTTTCAGGCATAAAGTTCAACTTCAAGCTAATATGTCCGTATGAAAAGTTACCTTTCAAAGGATGACATCTCATGTATATAGAAATTCTGGCTTTAGCCAACAGGGTCTGACCCCGATTCTTTTCCTTAACCATCCAATATCATTAAAGATACGCCTGCTATTTGCATGGAGGTATGCAGAAATTTCCGCTATCTGCTGATATCATTAACTTTTACAGTATCAATTTCCCATTCGAACGTGTTGCTCCACTGTCCAAATGATGGATGACTTTCATTCAAGGCATGCTCATTATTTATTCCTGTTAAGAATACTTATGATCAATCTTTTCACGGTTTCCATCTCATCCGGCTTGCTCACCGCTATGAAAAGAGTTAACCCTGCCAGTGCTTCATTGCTGATGGTAAGTACATCCTGGGTGGACATCAGGCGATTGTTTTTTTGCAGAAACAATAGAAAGCTTGCTGCTGCTATGCGCGCTTACCTTCGGGGTCGGACCGAGTCAAGGCATTGATTTAAAACAGAAAAAGCCTTGATTGTGATTGTTTTTCAGCCTTAGAACGCCAATTTTGCTCTCAAAAAGGTCGCTCTAAGGTTTGAGGTTTATATCAATATCAGTCCAAGGAGTGTCTGGGAAACTGCTCGCTCAGTTTTGAACACCCCGACCGGAATTTTTTATTGTCTTATAGCAATAAATCTTGCTACATCATAAAAGCTGTGGTAAAGCAAAAAAAAAATTTAATGTGACCCCGGTCTCTGAGACCAGCAATATATTGTTATTATTGCATTTCACCTTAAGAAATGGTCAATTTTGAGGCTTGCAAACAACTTTTGCCTTGGATATTGCCGGATCTATGTATAACCATTCAAAATGATTAATTTTTAAGCTTCAAAGGATCAAAGCTCTCCTTTACATTTCGCGCTTGACGCGATGTGTAAACATGATCCCGGAATACAGGCAATGGATTCAGCAATTGTGACCTGTCAGGGATTCCGGCATAACTTTAGCTGGCCTGGATCAAGGAGAGAATAAGGGACATTATGTTGCCTATGATAAAAAGGCTTGGTTGGGTGAAGCAGGGTGCTGGTGTAAGCCAAAAGAATATCTGTTGCCATAAGCTGAGACCAGCAAGGCAAGGTGGTGCAATGTCCTTTGTGCGGGTCGCTTACCACAGTGCCGATCGTTTATGGAATGCCGGATTCAGAACTGGGAGAACAGACCGAAAAAGGCAAGATTATGCTGGGTGGATGCCTGGTGTGGGATAGTGGCCTGGACAGTTACTGCAGGGTCTGCAACAAAGAATTTTTCAGTTAGAAGAAGTATTATTGGGGTCTGATCTGATTAATTGTCTGATTTGATAAATGCATCCCACAAGGCTATAAATCCGTCTTAGAACTTACTTATTTAGGGCTAAAAAACCAAATGGTAAGCAAGCCTGCACGAAGTCAGCAGCTAATTTTGACTTTAGACTCGTATATACTTAATCTCGAAACAAACACATGAAACAGCCAAAGATCATCATCATTTCAGGGCCTAACGGTGCAGGCAAGACCACCTTTGCCCAGGAATTTCTTCCTGGTGAGGCAAATTGCCTCAAGTTCATCAATTCCGATCTGATTGCCGCCGGTCTGGCTCCGTTTAATCCTGAAAGCGCTGCTTTTAAAGCCGGGCGATTGATGCTTGAGGAAATTTTCGCAAGTGTCCGCAAGTCAGGCAGCTTTTCTTTTGAAACAACCCTGAGCGGACGTTCTTATTCAAGGCATATTCCTGAGTGGAGATCTGCCGGGTATAAGGTAAAGCTCTTTTACGTCAGTCTGGCAACCCCTGAACTGGCCATGGCCAGAGTAAAAAACCGGGTGATGATTGGTGGTCATGATGTTCCTGAAGATGTGATCCGCAGGAGATTTGCCAGAGGTTTGGAAAATTTTGAAAATATATACAAGAAAATTGTAGATGAATGGGCTTTGTATGATAATTCAGGCTCATATCCAGAATTACGAGATAGGGGGAGAAACTATGGTCAATAGTAAAGATCATTCCAAGGCCAGCAAGGATGAGTGGGAAATGGAACTTGTCGGAGCTGAAGCCGCTTTAAAGCGTGCGGCCAAAAGGGCCAGGGAGAGGTCCTGGTCCGCCGGTGTAGGGGTGATTTATCTCAAGGACGGCAAGATTGTTGAAGAAATGTCTGATGGTACTATAAAGTATTACAGGTGATTTGACTCGTAAGCCAGGGTCTCTGAGACCAGCAACTTAATACGATACAAGGGTTGGAATGCCTGCCCCCTGCTTTTCTTAGAAAAGGGCTAAACTGTTATCAACATCACATTTTATATTCCGACACGATTTTTGTTGATTGATCTGGCTTATTAGGCGCTTAGCACAAATTTCAAACAAACATGTTTGTCGTTAAAGAATCTTTGCTTTCTTGTCGGTGGGGACAGGCACCCCGGCACATATTTTTTATTGAGCAAGAAACAGATTAGAAAAATTAGTGCCGGGAGAGCCAGTCCCCCTCCGGGCTGTAAGCCTCCGGGCAGGAAGCCGTGCTCA
>NZ_KN882185.1:57568-72151 GCF_000934755.1 Desulfonatronovibrio magnus | reverse complement strand
GCCTCGGTTGTGTACTGCTATTTTGCCGCTCTGGGTTTAAATGTTCATCCTGAAGATCCCACCAACAAGGGGCGGCTGGACTTGTCAATCCGTTTTCAGGGGCGGGTATATATCATTGAATTCAAGGTGGTGGAGCTTGCAGGTGAGGGCAAGCCTCTGGAGCAGATTAAAGCCAGAGGATACGCAGAAAAGTATGCAGGTCAGGAAGTTTATCTCATAGGTGTGGAGTTTTCCAGCCAGGACCGGAATATTGTGGGGTTTGAGTGGGAGAAGAATTAGGAATGCCCTGTCCTTTCGGCAAGCCTGCGTGAAAAATTTTTGCACATGGGTTATCTTCGGTTGTCAAACCCATAGGAGGACAACCCATGAGTCATCAGTCATATCCAGCCCCCCGGCAGTCTATTGCAGAAGTTGAGCAGCAATTTGCGCATTGGCGGCAAACCAGAGCACAAAAATCAAAAATACCTGATGAGTTATGGGCAAGCGCTGTAGAGCTCGCCAGACAGCATCCCATACCTCAAGTAGCTTAAACCCTTTGCCTTGATCACAACAGCCTTAAAAAGCGTGTGCTGGCTAAACAAAATGAGAACAACGCCCAGGCAAAGCCTTTTTTTGTGGAGGTTGCTTTAAACTCAGGCCTGCCCCAGACTGAACTGCATATAGAAACTCAGGATAGGACCGGGGCTTTGCTTAAAATGCATATCAAAGGTCCTGGCCTGCCAAATCACCTGGAAATCCTAACCAGGTTCTGGAGCAATGGGTCATGATTCAACTTACGCCCCATATGCGCATCCTTTCGGAGAAGGCTGGCTGCGCGGCATGGACCCGCTTCAGGAAAAAATCGACGAGCTCTTGATCGTTAATCAGCAGCGTCTCGGCGTAGAATTACAGTTTAAGAGCAATTCCGGCCGCTTTGCCGAACTGATGCGCCTGCCCCACGAACAAACCGGCAGGCGGGCCGTGGTGCTCATCGACGAATACGACAAGCCTATTCTGGACAATCTGGAACATCCGGACACGGCCCGGGAGATGCGCGAACAATTGCAGGATCTGTATTCCGCGCTCAAGCCCCAGGACGGGCACATCCAATGCATCTTCATGACCGGGGTGGGCAATCTTTCCAAGGTCAGCCTGCTCAAAGTGGAGCTGGCATCCTGCCGGCTGTTTTTAAAGAAAGCCTGGTAACTTACCGTTTCAAGCCTGTAGAAAAAACACGATTTTTTTAACCTTGCAAAAGCAATGATGCCCAAACTCCTTATTCTTCACCCTTGACCCTTGACCCTTGACCCTTCACCCTTCTTCACCCTTCAGTCTTCGGCCTTTACTCTGAAAAGTACGGTTATCGCCCCAAATTAACTATCCTTGTATAAATTGGGTTGTGGGCATGGCCCGCTTTATTGTCACCAATCTATACACTTTCTTTAATCAGCCAAGGGCTTCTGAACTGCCGAGCTTTACAGAAAATTTACGTTTGTGCCGCCCAAGACAACGTATCCATTTTACCCGCTTCTTTCAATTTCAGCTCAGCTTTCACATGTATACATTTACAGATAATTTCAGCTTCCTGGTGGCATTTTGTTGTAACCAAAAGTGACAAAAGTTTCATGAAATTATTAAAACACAATAATAGCATAAGTGCAAATTATCTATCATAACAGCTATTTACCCTGAACAATTTTACTTGGCATGATAAATGCTTAGCCTGCCACTAATGTACGATAACAGACATGATCAGAGATAATTTTATGAACATACTGATGGCAGGCACTAATGGAGACAATAAATTCTGGAAGGCCATGAGCTTGCTGGAAGAAATGTCCGCGAAACGAGTCACTGTCGCGGACAGAGATTCCCTTTTTCAGGCTCTAAGTACAATTCCAGGCCCGATCATGATTCTTGTTCTTTCCTCGTTCCTCTCGGAAATGCTGACCAGGGAAGAGATTATGAGGATTCACGAGGTTTACAAGGCCCAGATCATTGTAGCAGGAAAGTTTTCGACCTGGCGAGGCGAGCTTAATGCGCGCACCGCCGGAATAGCCTGTTACATCCTGTTGCCGGATGAAGCCCCATCCCTGGCAGAGCAGACCAGACATCTGCTGAATGCCTGCCGCAGGCGTCTGGAAAATCAGCCTGAGGGTTTGTGCGAAAAAAAAATTTCTTGAGATAAGCAAATGACAGTAAATAATCTACCGTTATGATTTTACTGGAAAAAATATATGACAAATGAACTGAATGCCACTGTCATGGTCGTTGACGACACGCTGGAAAACCTGAAGCTGCTGCAGGATCTGCTCGGAGAACAGGGTTACAAAGTCATGGCCTTTCCTCGGGGTGATCGGGCTCTGCAAGCTGCGGCCCGGCATCCGCCGGACCTGATTTTACTGGATATCCGGATGCCTGAGATGGACGGTTACGAGGTCTGCCGCCGGCTCAAGGCCGACGAGCGGTTGCGGGACATTCCGGTGCTGTTCATCAGCGCCATGAACGAGGTGGAGGACAAGGTCCGTGCTTTTGCCCAGGGCGGGGTGGACTATGTGACCAAGCCTTTCTATGCCGATGAAGTCTTGGCCAGGGTGGAGGTACATCTGCGGAATCGAGCTCTGGAGCGCCATCTGCGCAGCTACAACAGCGAACTGCTGCAAAAGCAGGCCCTCCTGGAAGACCGGCTGCTCAACGTGGAAAAAATGAATTCCCTGAGCCGTATCTCCGCTGGAGTGGCCCATGAGATCCTCAACCCGATTAACATCATTTCCCTGGAGCTCAAAATGCTGCTGGGCATGAACGGTCTGTCAAGCAAGATGCGAACCGAACTGGAGGTCTGCATGCGCCATGTCCGAAGGATCATCGCCATTGCCGACAGCCTGCGGCAGTTCTCTCACTCGGGAAAGGAGGTCAAGGAACCCGGCGACATCAATGCCCTCATCGCCCATCTGCTGCAGCTTTACTCCACTCAGATGCTCATTGAGAACGTGAAAGTGGTCACGATCTTGCAGCCGGGACTGCCCCCTGTCCTGATGAACACGAAAAGGATTGAGCAGGTGCTGATCAACATTTTCTCCAATGCCCTATCAGCCATGGATGAGTCAGTAGACAAGGGGATCACCGTTCAGACGGCCGCGGTCAGGGTCGAGGACGATGTCCATGTTCGGCTTACAATTGCCGACAAGGGGCCGGGCATTGACAAGAGAAATCTGCGGAGGGTCTTTGACCCGTTCTTCACCACCAAGGAGCAAGGCAAGGGAACCGGCATGGGCCTCTCCATCGCTCATGGGATCATCAGGGAGCATGGCGGGAGGATCCGGGCCGAGTCCGGTGAACAGGGCGGGGCTGTGTTTAGCATCGACCTGCCAGAGGCCCAGCCCGAACCGGAAGACACCGGAGCGACAGGCCCCGAGAACGTAGTTCCAGATGCGCAAGAGAGCCAGGAATCCACTGAAGCACACTATCCAAGCCAGGGAGGCAAGACATGAAAAATGAAAGGAAAAAAATACTGGTTGTCGACGATGAAAAGGATTTATGTCGAATCCTGAGCAACCTGTTCACATCCGAGGGCGGTTATCAGGTATTGACCGCTTATGATGGAGAAACTGCGATGAGGGCAGCGATCCGGGAGAGGCCTGATTTGATCCTTTTGGATATTGTCATGCCGGGGATGACCGGAGGCGAATTGGCGGAAGAATTACAGGACAACCCGGTGACGGCGTCCATTCCAATCATTTTCATGTCGGCCCTCGTAACCGAAAACGAAGTACAAAATATCGGCTATTGCACCGGCGGCAGAATGATTTGCGCCAAGCCTCTGGTCATGGAAGAGCTGCTTAAACACATTGAGACCGTGCTTATCAAGGGAAATTAGTCAATCACCGGGGGGACCGGGCTTTGCAAGCAGCTGCACCGCAGCAGCACTACGGGAATTCTTTATCCCTGATTCTAACTGGCCTGGACCACTTCAGGAAGATCAACGACACCCGCGGCCATGCCGGCGATGGAGAGGTGCTTCGCCATTTCCCGAAACAATCCATACGGCTGACTTTCGTACCGGGCAAAGGAAGGCGGGAGAGACAAAGTGGATGTGTTTAGAATACAGAACCTCCGGTCCGTGAACGGATCAGGCGAACCAAGGAGAGACTCATGTTGAAAGCTTCGGATGCACCGACCATCATGGTCGTGGACGACACCAGGGCCAATCTGCAGCTCCTGCAGGACATCCTCCAGGCAAAGGGTTACCGCGTCGTAGCCTTTCCCGGGGGGTCGATGGCCTTGAAGGCCGCGGCCAGACGTCCACCGGATCTGTTTCTACTGGACGTGAACATGCCGGAGATGAACGGCTACGAGGTCTGCCGGAGGCTCAAGGCCGAGCCTGAGCTGAAGGACATCCCGGTGCTGTTTGTCAGCGCTCTGAGCGAGACAGCGGACAAGGTCAGGGCTTTTGCCGCCGGCGGGGTGGATTATGTGACCAAGCCCTTCCAGGCTGAGGAGGTACATGCCCGGGTGGACACACACCTGCGGCTGCGTTCACTGCAAAAGACGATGGAAGAACATAACAGGCATCTGGAAGCTCTGGTTCAAGAAAAGGTTCGGGAGATATCCCAGTCCCAATTGGCCACAATTCATGCCCTGTCCGAGCTGATGGAAACCCGTGACTACGAAACCGGAGCCCATATAAACCGGACCCGGATGTATTGCCGCCTGCTGGCCCTGCAGTTGCGCAAAGACTCCCGCTATGTCCAACTGGCCGACGACATGTTCATCGAGAACATCTACCAGGCTGCTCCACTGCACGACATCGGCAAGTTCGGCATAACGGAAAAGATACTGCTTAAGCCAGGCAAACTGACCAGGGAAGAGTTCGAATGCATGAAATCGCACACCACCATTGGTGCGTTGACCCTGAAAAAAGCCTATGCCCGGCACCCAAACAACGATTTTCTGCGCATGGGCATCGCCATTGCCCGCTCCCATCACGAGAAGTGGGACGGCAATGGGTACCCTGACGGCCTTTCCGGCGAGTCCATTCCTCTGAGCGCACGGATAATGGCAGTGGCCGACGTTTACGACGCCCTGCGCTCGAAGCGGCCCTACAAGAGCGCCCTTGCGCATGAACAGTGCGTGAAGATCATCACCGATTCCTCCGGTACCCACTTCGATCCCCGCCTGGTTGTAGCGTTTGAGGCCATAGAGACAGAATTCGCCCGGATGTTCGTGGAAATTACGGAAGAGGGTCAGGCTGAGCAAGCTTAACTGTAATGGCTATAACGAAGCTGCCGGGTTCCGGCCAAGGGAGAGAGATGCGGGAACAGCAAAAAATTCTCATCGTGGACGACAAGCAGGCCAACCTGGTCGCCCTGCGTCAGGTGCTCAGGGATATTCCGGCGGAGGTGCATTCGGCACTGGACGGCAATCGGGCCCTGGCCCTTACACTTGAGCATGATTTTGCCGTGGCCATTCTTGACGTTCAGATGCCGGGCATGGACGGTTATGAGCTGGCCGAAATCCTTCGCGCGGAACGTAGAACCAGTGAGATGCCGATCCTGTTCGTATCCGCGGTTTATACTGACGAATTCCATATCTTCAAGGGGTATGAAGTCGGGGCTGTGGATTTTATGTCCAAGCCCCTGCACCCGGAGTGGCTGTTGAGCAAGGTCCGGGTGTTTCTCGATCTGCACCGTCAACGGGAATACTACCGGACCACCCTGGAAAATCTGGGCGCGAGTCTGGCCGAGACCCAGGACGCCCTGCGGCGGGCCGCGGCAGACGCCCTGCGTCAGCGCACCACAGCCAAACTGATCAGCCGTCTGACCAGCCTTCTGGTGGCTACTCCCTCGGAAGCAGAGCTGGAAGCGGAATTCCTGCAAACTTTTGTGAAAACCACTGGCATGGATCGGGCTCTGCTCCTGCGTCCCGATGCGGAAGGCCGGGCCTTCCTGCCCAGTGCTTCCCTCGGCCTGGAACCAGGGTTGCGGGAAACCCTCCTTGTTCCGGATCAGCCGGTTCCCTTTGTCCACGTCACGCCCGAGACCCCGAATGCTGATTTTCCGGCGCAACTGCGCCGGGCCTTGGGCGTACCGCATCTGCTCTGGTCCCATGACGCCGAGCTGGGCCAGGCCCTGCTCGTGGGCAACGCAGAGGAAAGCGCCCAAACCCGTCCGGCCTTTACACCCGAGGACAAAGTCATCGTGACCAGCGCCTTGCGGGTGCTGGGGCTCATTGACCGGCAGCGCCGCAACAACAGCACCTGGGAAATGCTGCTGACGATTTCCGAAGTTCTGATGCGCTCGACCAACGGGGCGCTGTTCCAGGGCATCCAGACCGCCCTGGAACAGCTCTGCCGCTTCACGGGCGCAGACCGCTGCCATCTCGCGCGGATCTCGGACGAGGGTGGCGTTCCGGACGATTTCCACGAATGGCGTGGCGAGGGCGTCCCCGCGTTCCTGGACCACAACCCAGGGGGGCAACATGATGCGGTTGCCTGGCGGCTGAATTTCCTCGGCAATCTCCGACCGGTTTACGTACACCGGTCCACGACCGATACCGGGGATGTGCCGGGCATGCGGGCTGGGATGGAGGCCGCGGGCATCCAGTCCATACTGCTTCTGCCCCTGTTCGAGGACCAGCGGCTGCTGGGCTTCATCGGCATGGACTGGGTAACCGGCGAGGCGGCCCTGCCTCCGGAACAGGTGCCCCTGCTGCATCTCGGCGCGAACATTGTTTTGAGCGCCCTGCGCATGGAACAGAATCAGAAGCTGCGGCTGGCCTCGGAGCAGGCCGACTTGAAGGCCGAGGCAGCAGAGGCGGCCAGCCGTGCCAAAAGCGAGTTTCTGGCCAACATGAGTCACGAAATCCGGACACCCATGAACGCCATCCTGGGGTTTGCGCAGGTTCTGGAGCAAGATGCGACACTGAACGCCGCCCAGGCCGAACGGGTCCGGATCATCAATCGCAGCGGCAACCATCTCCTCGGTCTAATCAACGACGTATTGGACATGTCCCGGATTGAGGCTGGCAAGGTCCGGCTGACCCCGCATGATTTCAGTCCGAATGACCTGCTGGACGATCTCGAGATCATGTT
Organism: Desulfonatronovibrio magnus; assembly: GCF_000934755.1. Classification (NCBI taxonomy): domain Bacteria; kingdom Pseudomonadati; phylum Thermodesulfobacteriota; class Desulfovibrionia; order Desulfovibrionales; family Desulfonatronovibrionaceae; genus Desulfonatronovibrio; species Desulfonatronovibrio magnus. The sequence continues at coordinate 65,082 of NZ_KN882185.1, read as the reverse complement.
CCGCCCCCGGCTGGAAGCACGGGGCCTGACCCTGACCGTCCTTCGGGAGTCCGGCCTGCCTGCAAGCCTGCACGCCGACGAGACCAAATTGCGGCAGGTGCTGGTCAATCTCCTGAGCAACGCGCTGAAATTCACCGAGTCGGGCAAAGTGACTCTCGAAGTCCGCCGATCCGCAGCACGCCCGGAGGATCACGAGGACGCAAACCAGATTCGACTGGACTTTGCCGTTCAGGACACCGGCCCAGGCATTACAGCCGAGGACCGGGTGCGAATCTTTGATGCTTTCTACCAGACCCGGTCCGGAGTGGATGCCGGGGGGACCGGTCTGGGGCTGCCCATATGTCGGCGTTACGTGGAGATGATGGGCGGCCGCCTGACCGTGGAGGGCGAGCCGGGACAGGGCAGCGTTTTCCGGTTCGACATCCAGGCGGTGGAGGCTGATCCGGGCCAGACCCCAGCCTCCGGGCGTCGGATTGTCGGGATCGTGTCCGAGTCCGGTCCACGGCGGGTTCTCGTGGTGGACGATGACCCGGAAAATCGCATTCTGATCCATGCCGTGCTCGAGCCTGTGGGGTTTGTCGTCCAGGAGGCCGGTAGCGGCCAGGAGGCCCTGGAGATCATCGACCATCGGGCTCCGGACGCGGTGATCATGGACATCAGAATGCCCGGCATGGACGGACGGGAGGTTATCCGTCAACTGAAGGAGCGCGGCTACAGCCGGGACATGCCGATCATCGCTTCCACGGCCTATGCCTATAACAATGAGCAGGCCGAAATCATGGCCGCGGGCGCCCACGCCTATCTGCGCAAACCCTTCAGGATCGACGAACTGCTCTCCTTGTTGGGCGAGCAACTCAACCTGACATACATTTACGAGGCGGCCCATGAACCCATCACGGAAATCCCTGCCAGTCGGCCCCAAGGCCTCGACGATCTGCCGAAGGACCTGCTCCTGGCCCTGCATGACGCCGCCCAGTCCGGTGACACGGCCCTGCTCAAGGAGCTGATTGCCCGGGTCGCAGAGATCGACGCAGAGACGGCTGACCCGTTGCTGGCCCTGACGAACAACTTTGATCTGGATATTCTTCAACGATGGTTTGGGGTGGCAGAGATGAAGACTGAGGGTTGAACCAACATGGAGAGAAGAAAAACGGGAAGTGCAAAGAGGGACTATTGGAGGGAAACGGATGAAGGATGAAATTGTTGGTCGTGGATCGGTTGGGGAGACGACGCAGCGGCTGGTCGGGGTCGGGTGGAGCAGCGCCGTGGACGCAGGACAGGCAGGAACGGAGGCTGGGAGCGCGGCCCTTTCCACGCTGGGGAGTAGCCGCAAGCCCGGATGGGCCCTGGCTTTTTGCGGCGGGAGGCATGATCCGGAGACGTTTCTGGCAGCTTTACGGCAAGAGCTGGGGGATATTCCCGTGGCCGGAGGTTCGGCGGCGGGCTGCATCACCAATGCCTCGCTGGGATACACGGGATTCGAGTGTGCGGTGGCAGTGTTCGGCACTGACCTGGCCAGGCCGCGGTTCATCCTGGAAACCGGGCTGGATGACAAAATGAAGGAGGTCGGGACCAGGCTGGGGCGACGACTTGCCCGAGAGGCCACGCCAGGCGCCGTGACATTGCTGTTCCTCGACGCGCTCCGTTTTGCCGGCCCACCGCCTCAACCGCATGTCGTCAGCCTGCTCTTAGACGGGATGCATGCTGCTCTTGAGAGCACGGCGCCGGTGCTTATTGGCGCAGGTACGATCACGGACCATCAGTTCAGGGGAGGGTATATCTTTGACGGCAATGGGGTCTGCCGACACGCGGCCTTGGCCATTGTTCTGCCTCCCGGTATAAGTGCATGTACTGACTTGAGTCACGGCTGTGCGCCAATTAGCGGTTTTCACGAAATCACCAGGGCCGAGGGGATTGTCATCCACGAGCTGGATGGGCGACCTACCCTGGAAGTCCTGGGCTCCCTCGGGCTGAAACCTGCCCTGCTTCCCCTGCATGTCGGCCTGAGCCGAAAGATCGGCGACCCCTATGGCCCGGATATGGAATCAGTCTTCGTCAACCGCTTGATTCTCAGTGTGGATCCCGAGACACGGTCCGTCTCTCTTTTCGAGGCCGATTTAAAGCGGGGCGACTGGGTCCAGGTCATGGCCCGGGGAAATGCGGACATGCTGGCGGCCACGCACGACGCGACTGACCGATTGATCCAGAAAGCTGACACGGTTCGTCCGTTTTTCGCGTTGTACGTGGACTGCGCCGGACGGGCCGCCTCCTTTTGCGGCTCTGAAGCCGAGGAGGCCGCAATTGTTCAGGCCACGCTGGGCGATTCTGTACCGCTTCTGGGGTGCTACACCGGGGTGCAGATTGCCTCCATCACGGGGCGCGGCCAGTCCCTGAACAGAGCCGGAGTGTTGACCCTGCTGTCCGCACACGAAAACCCACACCCGCGAAGATAATTACTTCGCAGCTGCCAAGGAGGCCTTGATGTTCAGCATTTTTACCAGAAAACACACCGAGCCAGTGGTCCAAAACGATGTGGAACGGCTTATCGCTGCGTCGCCCACCGCGCTGATCTACATGAATCCGGACAGGGTGGTGACCCACATCAGCGATGCGGCCCTTACCCTGCTGGGAGCCCGGCGGGAGGACGTGCTCGGCAGGGTGCGCTGCCATGAGCTGTGCCGGACGCCCATCTGCGATACATCCGACTGCCCGATGTCCAGGATTGCCGCTGCCACCAATCGCCTGGAGGACCAGACCGTGGTCCAGACCGAGGTCCAGACTGCATCCGGACGCAGGATTCCGGTGACCGTCGGTTTCTCGGTTCTCCGGGGCGACAGCGGGGAAATCATGGGTTATATAGAACATTTGTTGGATAAATCGACCCTGATGGCGACGATCCAGGACATCGAGAGGCTCATCGAGGCCGCTGCCCTGGGCCAACTGGACCAGAGGGCCGACGAGAGCAAGGTCTCCGGGGAGTTCAAGACCGTTTTCACAAAATTGAACGTGCTCCTGGACAACCTGATCATGCCTCTTGATGTGGCCACCGAGGCCCTGGGGCGCATAGCAGAAGGAGATCTGCCCGAAAAGATCACCGGTGAATATCACGGCAGGTTCAACACCATCGCGACAAGCCTGAACCAGGCCGTCGTAACCCTGGGACATGCCGCTGACCATGCCCATGCCATTGCCGAGGGCGACTACGACCGCGACTATCCGCCATGTTCGGACAAGGACAGGCTGGGCGCGGCCCTGCAAAAAATGACCGCGTCCCTGCGGGATAACCGGGACCGCAACGACCGCCAGGAATGGCTCCAGGAGGGCCTGAAACGCTTGAACGAGGTCGTGCTTGGAGAACAGGATCTGCAAGTGTTGGCGGATAACGTGATTTCCGAGGCCGCGACCAGGATCAACGCCCAAATTGGCGCGCTGTACATCTCGTCCGAGGAGGCCGGGAAGCCAGAGCTTCGTCTGTTGGGCACGTACGCCTATGCCAGGCGCAAAGGTCTTTCCAATGTTTTCCTGCCCGGGGAGGGCCTGGTGGGACAGGCCGCCCTGGAGCGCAAGCAAATTCTGGTCTCCAACGTGCCCGATGACTACGTATATGTGGTTTCCGGGTTGGGAGAGACTCCGCCCAGGCATATCTGCGTGATCCCCTTCATGTATGAGGGCAGGTTGATGGGGGTGCTGGAGGTCGGCCTGATGGCCGCTCCGGGGGAGCGGGATCTGGCCTACCTGGAGATGATCGTCGGGCCCCTGGCTGCGGCTTTCGAGATGACCCGCAGCCAAACCCTGCTCCAGCGGCAACAGACCGAGATGCTGACCTATACCGAGGAACTGCGCTCCCAGGCCGCGGCACTGCAAGAATCCGAGACACTACTCAAGGAGCAGAAGGAGGAACTGAACTCGGCCAATTCCGAGCTGCAGGCCCAGATGGAGAGGGTCAAGGAATCCGAAGAGCGGCTCAAGGAACAGCAGGCTGAGCTGGAAGAAGCCAACACTGAGCTGCAGGCCCAGATGGAGAAAGCCAGGGAATCCGAGGAGCGGCTCAAGGAGCAGCAGGCGGAGATGGAGAACGTTAATGTGCATCTTGAGGAAAAAAACACCCTGCTTGAGCGCCAGAAGCGGGAGACCGAACAGGCGCGGTTAGACATGGCCAGGCAGGCCGAGGATTTGGCCCGGGCCAGCAGATACAAATCCGAGTTCCTGGCCAACATGTCCCACGAGCTGCGCACTCCCCTGAACAGCCTGCTCCTGCTGGCCCGCGCTCTCCGGGACAATGCCCAAGGCAACCTGACCGAGGATCAGGTGGAGTCGGCCGGGGTGATTTATGACAGCGGCAACGACCTGTTGAACCTTATCAACGACATTCTGGATCTTTCCAAGATCGAGGCCGGCCGGATGGACGTGCGCCTGGAAGAGATGTCCGTGTCCGATCTGGCCCAGTCCGTGCGGACCCAATTCGGACACATGGCCGCCGGACAGGGGCTTGAGCTGGATGTGCGGCTGGAGGAGGACGCTCCGGAGGTGATCGTCACCGACCCCCAGCGGCTGGGGCAGATCATCAAGAACCTGATGGGCAACGCCCTGAAGTTTACGGAAAAGGGACGGATCAGCGTGGTTTTCAGCCGACAGGAAACCATGCCGGGCGGCGCGCCCGGCGAAACGTCGGTTGACCCGGGCATCCCGGAGCCCGGGAGTTTCCTGGTCGTACAGGTCCGGGATACGGGCATCGGCATCCCCAGGGACAAGCAGGATGAGATGTTCGAGGCCTTCCGGCAGGCCGAAGCCGGCGACAATCGGCAGTATGGCGGCTCCGGGCTGGGCCTGACCATCTCCCGCGAACTTGCGACACTGATCGGAGGCGAGATTTCCCTGGAAAGCGAGCCCGGGGCCGGCTCCACGTTCACGCTGGTGCTGCCGCGGCATTTCACCGGGAACAGGGAGGAACGGCCTGGAGGCTCTCCCGGCGTGTCGCGACCGGCCCGGTCGGAAGGGGCTGGGGCAAAACCGCCGTCCCCGATCATGGAACAGTCCCGTCCCGTCCCCCGAAGCACCCCGGTTCCGGACGACCGCGATAATCTGGAACAGGGCGAGCGGTGCATTCTCCTGGTGGAGGACGATCCGCGGTTTGCCAAGATTCTCAGGGATCATGTCCGCGCCCGCGGCTTCAAGTGCCTGGTCGCCATGACCGGCGAGGAAGGCTTGGAAATGGCCGGCCGCCACCACCCCGTGGGCATCATCCTGGACATTCAACTGCCCCGGATGGACGGCTGGACCGTGCTCGGCGAACTCAAGCAGGACATGGACCTGCGCCATATCCCCGTGCACATCGTCTCCGTGGTGGAGCGCTCCACCGTCGGTCTGCGCCTGGGTGCCGTGGGCCATGCGGTCAAGCCGCTGCAGGCTGAAACTATCGACATGGTCCTGGATGAGCTTGAGCGGGCCGCCAGCCGACGCGATAAGCGCGTCCTGGTGGTGGACGACGACGAGATCATGAGCCGGGAGGTGGTGGAGCTGATCGGCAACGACAACGTGACCAGCACGGTGGCCAAGACCGGAAGCGAGGCCCTGGAAGCCCTGCGCAGGGGCGGGTTCGACCTGGTTGTGCTGGACCTGGGCCTGCCGGACATCCAGGGGCTGAACGTCCTGCGCACCCTGTCCGCCGAAGGCGTGGCCCTGCCCCCGGTCATCGTGAACACGGCCCGGGAGCTGACCGTGGAAGAAGAGCAGGCCCTGCGCAACTATTCAGACTCCATCATCGTCAAGGACGTTCGCTCCCAGGAACGACTCATCGACGAGGTGACCCTGTTCCTGCACCGGGTGGTCCAGGATCTGCCCAGGGATACCCGCCGGGTAATCGAGCACCTGCACGAGTCCGACGAACCGCTGCGCGGCAGGAAAGTTCTCCTGGTGGAGGACGACATGCGCACCTTGTTCGCCATGAGCCGCCTGCTGGCCGAGCACGGGATGGAGCCAGTCAAGGCGGACAACGGGGTCAAGGCCCTGGCCGTTCTGGATGAGCAACCGGATGTGGATATCGTGCTCATGGACATGATGATGCCGGTCATGGACGGCTATGAGGCCATGCGTCGCATCCGGGCCCAGGAGCGGTTCGCCGGACTGCCGGTGATCGCCCTCACGGCCAAGGCCATGAAAGAGGACCGCGCTGCGTGCATCGCCGCTGGCGCCAACGACTACCTGGCCAAGCCCGTGGACCCGGAGCGCCTGGCTTCCCTGATGCGCGTCTGGCTGAGCCGGTAAACGATCAAGGAGAGGACATCATGTCCGAAACAACGAACGAAGTGCGCGGCATTGAGATCGCCCTGCTCCTGGAGGGCATTTACCGTCGCTATGGGTACGATTTCCGGGACTATGCGCGATGCAGCATTCAGCGGAGACTTGAGCAGTTCCTGGAGCAAAGCAGCTGTTCCACCTTTTCCGAGGTCACTTCCAGGGTCTTGCGCGACGTGGCCTTTTTCCACGGCCTGCTGCCGTACTTTTCGGTCTCGTTCACCTCGCTGTTCCGCGAACCTTCCGTGTTCCGAGCCCTGCGGGACGAGATTCTGCCGGTTCTACGTACCTGGCCGTATTTCAAAATATGGCACGCCGGGTGCGCTACAGGAGAAGAAGTTTATTCCCTGGCCATCCTGCTCAGAGAGGCCGGCCTGCTGGAACGGGCCACCATCTTTGCCACGGACATCAGCCGACCAGCCTTGGATACGGCCCGGGAGGGCGTCTATTCCTTAGAAGCGATCCGCCGGGGCGGCGCCGCGTACCAGGAGGCCGGGGGACAAGGCTCCCTGTCGGAACACTACCATGCCAGGTACAACGCGGCCGTGATGGCCCCCGCGCTACGCAGGAAGATCACCTTTGCCCGCCATAATCTGGCCATGGACAGTTCCTTCGGGGAAATGCAGCTCATACTGTGCCGCAACGTGTTGATCTACTTCAACCAGGAACTCCATCAACGCACCCTGGAACTGTTCTGGGAGAGCCTGGACCGGGGGGGCTTCCTCTGCCTGGGCGACAAGGAAAGCCTGGGCTTTTCCGCGGCGGACAGTCTGTTCACGGAAGTGAACGCCATGGCCAGGATATATAAAAAAGCGCCACCCGCGGTGGAAAGGACCAGCCTGTAAGTGTACCGGTTTAGACTCCAACGATTAGTTTATGGAAAGCGAGCAGTGCAACCAGGTACTCAGATTGTCGGACACCCAAAATGCATCTATCTGAATTTCCGTCAAACCGTTTGAATCTCGAAGTAATGATTGATGAGCGACTGACGAGACGGCTGTGGCGGACCGGCTGGCTTGGCAGCTGGCCGCAACCCAATCAAAAGCAAAGAATACTCAATCAGCAACTAAGGCAATATTCTGGCCCTGTAGAGGTCTTCTAAGTAACTGGAATCGTATTGCCAATAAAATCAGACGGTTACAATTCTCATATTTTTACGATTTTTGCTTATGATTGATGCACATTTGCCTGAAAAATTCCGTCAAAGATGGGAACTTTGC
>NZ_KN882185.1:0-57478 GCF_000934755.1 Desulfonatronovibrio magnus | reverse complement strand
TTCCAGGAACCAATGCAGCATCAATCTTTTTTATAGTACCTCGCGGGGACTGTCCCAATTTCCAGAAAAGTGACAGTATCCTAAAGTTACTCGCAGGTTTGGTCCCGGGCCGCCCGGGGGAGGAGCTTTTAATCAATTAGTTCAATAACTTGATTAGGTCCGACCCCATAAGCCCTGGTCCAAGCCGTATTTGTTCATCAGGGAGTAGACAGTCTTGCGGGAGACCCCCAGGAGCCGGGCAGCCTCTGTTTTATTGCCTGAAGCCCGGTCCATGGCATCCTGCAGAGCCTTTCTTTCCCGCTCTCCCAGGGTGGGGAACCCTCCTGTGCCGCTGGCCAGCCACCCTGGCAGATCTGCCGGGCGTATCATTGGTGCCGGGGATGTTTCAGCCAATGTATGCACCAGGTTACGCAGTTCACGCACATTGCCCGGCCAGTTATATCCGCACAGCAGTTCCATGCTCCTTGGAGACAGCTGACGGGGCCGCCTCCTGGAAAGCCTGTTGTATTCATCCAGGAAATGATGGGCCAGAGTAGATATATCCTCGGCACGCACCCTCAGTGGTGGGAGGTGGATTACTGTTTCGCAGAGTCGATAGAAAAGGTCGTCCCTGAACCGGCCTTTTTCCACCATGGCTTCCAGGTCCTGGTTGGCCGCTGCCAGGACCTTGGCCCCAATGGACCGGGGCCGGGAATCGCCCACCCTGGTGACTTCGCGGGATTCCAGCACCCTGAGCAGAGCAGTCTGCATCCGGGAAGGAGCTGCCTCGATTTCATCCAGCAGGATTATGCCGTTGCCAGCAGCTTCAAAAAGGCCTTTCTTGTCGCTTGATGCCCCTGTAAAGGCACCCCGGCAGTGTCCGAAAAGTTCACTTTCCAGCAGGGAAGGGGAGAGATTGGCGCAGTTGACAGCCATGAATTCGCCCCGGCCTCTTAATTCATGTATGGCTCTGGCTGCCAGCTCCTTGCCTGTACCGGTCTCTCCCATGAGCAGCACCACTTTTTCCGTACCAGCCGTTGTCCTGATCCGGGTGTAGACCTCACCCATGGCCCGGCTTGCCCCGCGCAGTCCGCACAACCCGCCCGGGCCGCCCCCGGCCAGGCGGTTCTCCGCTTCATTGAGCCTGTTGCGCAATTCTTCTTCACGCAGGACCTCATCCGTGATCTCCTGGAACATCAGGACCACCTGACTGACGCGACCTTCCGGACCGGGTACCGGTGAGGATGTCAGGCGAAATATCTGCTCATCACCCTTGTGATTTCTGCGTTTTATCCCCTGATGCACACGGTGGTTTTCAAAGGAAACAATACATGGACAGTCTTTGCAGACCTTTTTGCGGGCTGTATGGCAAAAGACGTCATAGCAAAGAGGGGTGTTCTCGGGGCGAAGCCCGGGGAACCACTGCCTGAGCCTGGGATTGGCGCTGGTGATGCGCATGTTTTCATCAATAACAGCCACTCCCATGGCAATATTCTCAGCAATGACCCGGCAGCGGGCCTCGCTTTCCTGATGCTCCTTGCTGGCCTGCAGTCTTGACATGAGGTTGACTATGACCTGGGCCATAAAGCTCAGCAGATACATTTCAGTGTCTGAAAAAATTTTTTTCTTCCTGACTGCGTCAAAGCCGACAAAACCCAGACAATCCCGGTTGTCCATCAAAGGGATGGAAACTATGGACTTGATGCCCTGATCCTCAAGGTGTGAGCGCATGCCAGGATTTTCAATCAACTCGTCCACATCAGGGATATGAACACTCTCGCCCCGTTCATGGGCCGGGATGAATTCAGAAATAAGATCAAAGGGCACAGCCTGGAGGTTGCCGATTTCCGGGTTTATATCTTCAGCGCACCATTCGTGCGTGTTCACTGCAATTTTACGGACATAGTCATAATTGAAGAGGTAAACCCGGTCTACTTCCACAGACCTGCCTACAGCTTCCAGAAGCCGGCTTATTGTGTGCTCGAAATCATCCAGGGGAGCATTGATGGAGTCGGCAGCCAGCTCCATAAGCAGGCCTTCCAGGGCCTTCTGCTTGTTTATGGCCCGCTCGGCTTCTTTACGCTGGGTGATGTCCTGCACAAACCCGACCACCCGCAATGGATCGCCCGCCTCATCATGTACAACCCCGGCTGATTCGCTGACCCAGCAGATCTGACCATCCTTTTTGACTATGCGATGGTCGTATTCCAGAGTAGTGCCTTCCTTCATTTCAATAATGGGCCGGCCTGTGCTGATCACGTACTCCCTGTCGTCAGGGTGCACCCGGTCCAGAAACGCCTGATAAGTCCCCTCAAACTCGCCTTCCTGCAAGCCGAACAGGGCCTCACACTCCTTTGACCAGAACACGGTGCCCTGGTCCATGTCGTGTTCCCAGACTCCGGACTGGGTCAAAGTCTGGGCCCAGGACAGCCTGGACTGACTGGTCAGCAGTTCTGTCTGCGCATTTTTCAAATCCGTAATATCCAGAGCGCTGCCAACGAGTTTAACAGTGCGGCCGTTGATTACAACCGGAGTAAGCCTGCTCAGCCAGGTCCTTTCACCTGCCGGAAGAAGCAGGGATTCTTCGTAGCTGATGTTCTGCTGCAGTTCAAAACACTTGCGATAATTATCCTCTATCCGGGCACCGAGTTCCGGACCAAAGGCCTGCACTGGTGTTTTACCTCTGATGTTCCAAAGGTCCAGCCCGGTTTTTTCCTGATGGTAAGCGTTCAGATTCTCAATAATAAAACGGCCCTGGGGGTCGATATCAATCAAAAAGAATGCACTTTGCACATTATTGAAGATGGTATCATATTCTATCAAAAGTTCGCGTCGCTCAACAGCAGCCTGTTCAAGAAGATCGGCATGGAGCTTGAGATTGATCTGGGTGCGAACTCTGGCCCGGACTATGGAGGGTTTAAAAGGTTTGGTAATGTAATCAGCAGCACCGAGACTGAAACCCAGTTCTTCGTCCTCATCCTGGTCCATGGCGGTCACGAAGATCACCGGGGTGCCACGGGTGCGCTCATCCGCCTTGAGCCGTCGGCAGACCTCGTAGCCGTCCATGTCCGGCATCATAATGTCCAGCAGGATCAGGTCCGGGCTGGTATTGCCAAAGACCATTTCCAGGGCCATGACGCCACCCGCTGCCACCAGCACGTGATAGTCCTCCCGGAGCAGACTGCCCAGAACCTCAATGCTGGCCGGGTGGTCGTCCACAATGAGGACGACGGGTTTTGGGGATGTCTGCTGGTTATTATTCATAATGGGCATGTTTTTTGATTTATTGGTTGCCAGGTGATGACATCTGTTTTTCAGCTCGCTTTATGAACAACTTCTGACACTGTTCCGGGGAGGGGGCGGAAAAGTCTTGGGATGCGGGTTTTTGTGGCATTGTTGCTCCAAGCAGGTTTGGGTAAGACAATAAAAATAACTGAAATTTTACGCTAGACTACGTGCCAGGCCATAGGCAGTCCCAGCTTCCCGTCAAATGATCCATGCGAATGGTATTCCATTCAAGTTCATTTTCTGACTACTGCTCCAAGAATAGCCGTTATGTTCACTCAGTCGTTCATCAGCCACAATGTTTTTTTAAGTACTTTGATCAAGTCTTCTTTCTGAACCGGCTTGGCCAAATAGTCATCCATACCGGCCTCCAGGAACTTCTCCCGATCACCATCCATGGCCCTGTCTTCGGAGGTCAATAAATAAGTTTCGCTGTAGTGTAAATAATAAGCTGGAAAGCGGTTGTTGTCGTTGAAATCAGATAAAGATTCTCAAAATCAGCTTTTAATGTTCCTCTTCCATTACTTTTCTTATTTCCGCCATGCATATTTCAAACTGCCTTTCCAGTTCGGGCAAAAGGTTGCCCATTTGCTCAAGGTTTGCGGCATGACCGGCTTCTTCAATCATTCCGGCAATCTCAGCCATGGCCAGACAGCTGACATTGCCTGAATTGCCCTTGATGGAATGAGCCTCCCGGGTTGCTCCTTCTTTTTGACCCTGTTCAATAAATTTTTTGAGCGCTTCTATGTTTTTGGGTATGGATTCCAGGTAAATGCTCATGATCTCACTGGCCATCTCACTGTCATGCCCAATTCTTGTAATGAAATCCTCCTGGTCGAAGACTGGCATTTTACAAGTAAAAGCGTACCGGGGTTCCTGTTTCGTTTCCGCAGCCTCTCCGGTCCTGAGAACTTCCTCTTTTCCCCCCTGACTTCTGTCCTCTGCCCTCTGTCCTCTGTTTTCCAACAACCACTTCTCCAGCACCCGGGCCAGTTCATCCGGATTGACCGGCTTGGCTGTATAATCATCCATCCCGGCCTCAATGCACCGTTCCCGGTCCTCCTGCATGGCTCCGGCGGTCATGGCGATTATGGGGATTCTGGGATTCTGGGATTCAGGGATTGAGGAATTGGGGGATTTAGGGGTTGAGGAATTGGGGGATTCAGGAATTGAGGAATTTTGGGATTCGCTCTCCAGCCTCTGATCACTGACCTCTGACTTCTGACTTCTGATCTCTGATTTCTGACCTCTGACTTCTGAGGCGCGGATGCGCCGGGTAGCTTTCAGTCCGTCCATCTCCGGCATCTGCACATCCATAAGCACCAGGTCGTAGGGAATGTTTTCCAGTGCGTGGAGGGCTTCCTGGCCGTTGGCCACGGCATCGGCACGCAGGCCCATTTTTTTGAGAATGCCCAGGGCTACCTGCTGGTTGACCATGTTGTCTTCGGCTACCAGGATACGGGCTTTTGTGCCGGAAAAGTCCGGATATCCCTGCCGGATTTTCTCTGGTTCCGTATGCCCTGCAGGCAGGTCCGCAGCGCCTGTTCTTGCCAGGATCTTTTCCAGGCTGGCATAAAGTTCACTTGGCAGGACAGGTTTATTCAGGATGCTGTCGAATCCTGTTTCATGCAGACGCCTGGAATCACCTGTCTGCCCGGTTGCCGATGACATCATGATCAGCCTGGTGTCCTTTAATTGCCCGTCTTCCTTGATATTTCGTCCCAGGGTTTCTCCGTCCATGTCCGGCATCTGCATGTCTAAGACAGCCAACACAAAGGGGTCATTCTCTGCCTTGGCCTGATGCAGCATGCTCAGAGCTGCAGAACCATTGGCAGCTTCCCCGGGCCGCATACCCCAGGAGCCGAAGCGAACCCTGAGTATCTCCCGGTTGGTGGAATTGTCGTCCACGATAAGAGTGCGAACCCCCTGCAGGCAGGCCGGAACTGGCCTTTCCTGCTGCTGTTCATCCTGAACGCCCAGGCGCACTGTAAACCAGAATGTGCTTCCCTGGTCCTCTACACTTTCCAGGCCTGCTGTACCGCCCATCATCTCGGCCAGTTGCCTGGAAATGGCCAGTCCCAGTCCGGTACCGCCGAATTTGCGGGTAGTGGAGGCATCAACCTGGGAAAAGCTTTCGAAAAGACTGTCTTGCTTGTCTTGAGGAATGCCTATGCCGGTGTCCCGGATCTGGAAACAAAGTTCCACAATCCTGGAGTCACCATATTGATCTTTAATACCTGTCTGTTCATGGGACAGGCGGTTCGCCGGTTGATCACTGACCTCTGACCTCTGATCTACGACCTCTGATTTCGACACCCTGATCTCCACCTCTCCATGTTCGGTAAACTTGACCGCATTGCCCACCAGGTTCATGAGAATCTGACGCAACCGGCCCGAATCTCCCCGGACCATGGAGGGTACGTTCGGGTCCATGGAACAGATAAGTTCCAGACCTTTCTCTTCCGCCTTGACAGCCATCATGCCCGAAAAATCCCTGAGCATGGCCTCCAGGTCGAAATCAACGGTTTCAATGTCTAAGCGTCCGGCCTCTATCTTGGAAAAATCCAGGATGTCGTTGATCACGGTCAAAAGGGACTCGGCACTGGAGCGCACTGTGCGGGCATAATGCTGCTGCTCCCTGTCCAGGTTCGTGTCCATGAGCAGGCCGGTCATGCCAATGACCCCGTTCATGGGGGTGCGGATTTCATGGCTCATGTTGGCCAGAAATTCGCTCTTGGCTTTGGTGGCTTCCTCGGCCTTTATGCGGGCTGCATCCAGTTCTGCATTTTTCAGCTCAAGATTTCTGGCATTGCGCTGCAATTCTTCCTGGGCCTGTTTCTTCTGTGTAATGTCACGGACAATGCCTATGGCATGCCACTGCCCTTGGATAAGCACAGATGAAAGAGCCAGTTCCACTGGTATTTCGCGGCCATTCTTTGTCAGGGCGTAAAGTTCCGTAGTTCTGCCTACGGCATTGCCCTGGCCAGTGCTTTGAAATTCTGGGAATGAAGCATGGAAATCCTCGGTGTACCGGGAAGGCATGATCAGTTCATGCAGATCCCGGCCTATGGCTTCATCCCGGGCATAGCCCAGAATGGTTTCTGCGGCCGGATTCCAGTAAGATACATATCCTTGGGCATCCATCATGATTATGGCGGTCTGGGCAGCATCGGTTATTGTTTTCAGGCGGGCCTGACTGTTCTGCAGGGCTTCCTGGGTGCGCTTCTGTTGCACCAGGTCCCAGGTTACATCTGCAAAAAAGGAGATTACTTCGACATCCTTTTTATCATAGGCTGCAGGTTTATTGCCCAGGCCCATGATTGCAACGACCCTGTTATCCCGAATAACCGGAACCACGACTTCGCGAATTACCCTGGCATGTCCCTCTGGCAGGCCTTTTTTGTCCGGCATGGACTCATAATCATTGTGGATAACCGGCCTTTTCTCACGGGCAGCCTGCACCCAGACCCCTGCCTGGTCAATGGGATAATGCATTTTGTTGCCGGGCATGTGACACAGTTCCTTTAATGACCTGGTTGACCATCTCTGCAGGGAAAGGGTCTTCTGATCTTTTTCCACGAAATGAAAAAAGCCAATGGAACTGTCCACAAATTCTTCAGCGTCATCCAGAACCTTGGTCATAAGCTCATCTAAGGAATGAGCTTCTGCATACTCATAAAGCTCCAGCCTCTTCATGGTCAGCAGGTTAGCTGTATGTTCACCGGTGATGTCGCGAAAAACAAGTACAGCTCCAATAATGTTGCCCATGTTGTCTTTGATGGGGGAGCAGCTCTTTTTGATGGTTATTTTGCTGCCGTTTCTAACTATGAGCACTGAATAGGTCTCCTGGCCAACGACACGGCCCTGCTGCAACGCCTTAGATACAGGATTTTCCTCCTGGCTGTGGTCATCTAATGTGACAATGTTGAAGACTTCTTTCAGGGGGCGACCCATGCATTCATCAATGGTCCAGCCGGTCAGGTTCTCTGCAGCCGGGTTCATTTCCTGTATCCGTCCAAGTTTATCGCAGGAAAAGACTCCATCGCTTATGGCATGCAGGGTAGCTGCTGTATGATCCCTGCTTTCCAGCAGCTGCATTTCCGAATGTCGCACAAGACGGTATCCCATGCCCAGCCCCAGCAACCCCAGAACACCGATGAGTGCATGGGCAATCCCCAGATCTGTTTTCTGCTTTGCGCCCTGGGCCATATATGGCTCCCAGGGTACGGAAACACTTATTCCGCCATGAATATCACCTACTGCATAACCCTGATGCCCATGACAGCCAAGACAGTTTTCCTGCGTTACAAGCGGCTTCATAAACCGCAAATATTGGCGGCCATCCATGGTTTCCACAGAAGACGTCCGATCTGCGCCCTGTTCAAAAGACAGCAAGGCCTGAGCCTCCCATTCATCCGGGGCGTTTTCAGGACGCAGGGGATTGAGGCTGGTGATGTGCCCCAGCATATCGTAGTGTTGTAAGCCCAGTGCGTGCACCTGACGGGTCATGTACGATGGGTTGAGCAGGGTCAGATCCTTGCCGCCAGTGGTGGTTACGTCTCTGTCAGGGACATGATCAAGATAAGGGTTGGGTGGGGTGGTCTCGGTGGGCTGGACATAGACACCGCCATGCATGGCAGCCCAGTGCCGGTAGGCAATATCTTTTTCAAAGTAGGCCCTGGCTTCGTTTTCAGCCAGAGTCCTGGTTGTATTTTCCACCTGATGCCAGTTCCAGGCCAGAGACACCGCCAGTACGGCGATCCAGATCACTGCAGCTGTCAGAAGCAGGCGGTTTGTGTTCAAAGAAGTCGTCAGTTTGAGCTTATTCATGACTTTATTCCTTGCTTTAAAGTCTCTGCATTATCTTTGCAGATCGTGCCTGCAGACGGGTTTAGATGCTTTTGCAGCCACGTTTTTTGCAGAAAAAATTCAAGGGGCATATCTTTTGGATGGTCTTTAATGCGCAGATCACAAAGGGAAATGGACATTGCCATGCGAGGGTGACCGGGTGTATATAAAAAGGGGCAGTGCAGGTCATTTCTGCCTAAGGCGCAGTTTTCAAGGTGCAATCCAAATGCGGCAATTTGCTCTGATTTAGAAATATTTAAGTCAGGCATGTTTTCTGATTTAACTTTATTGAAAGTTAATATTTCCAAAATCTGCCACGGTCAATAAAAAAAACAACAAAAAAAGATGAGCAATAGGGTTTAATGCCGTGATGTCTGCACTGTATCGGGCCGGGTTTTAATCCTGGCATCTGCTCCAGACTACCTGAAAAAGGGGCACGTACCATGAAGAACAGCGCAGTTCTTTCAGGGTCTGGTCTTCCTGGGAGGCCTTGCGGTGCAGGGCGGCCAGGAAGATGACCTGCTTTACCCTGAAGCCCCGGGACAGGTAGTTTTCGTATATTCTGCTGCCCCTGTCCGACAGGGCGGTGACTGGAACACCTGCGGTGCAGACAAGATACCTGTTTGCCCAGGGCAGAAAGGTGAACTCCTTTCCCGGGTTATCCTGCAGGGCATCAATGGCTGCAGTGGTCTCCCCGTGGATGTTGTCCCAGGCCGGGTAGGACAGGATGACATGTTCCGGGGACATCTCCCAGAGTTCTTCCCGGGCCAGGTTCTGTTCAACCGGGGTCAACGCAATGTCGCAGGAAATTCTGCTCACCGCTTCTGGTCCGGCGGCAAGAATCTCCGGGGCAAAGGGATGATCCGGACCGCAGCAGAGTACCAGCCTGTCCCTGGCCCGGGTCATGCCCACGTAATAAAGCCTGCGCTCCTCTTCCGGGCTTTCCCGGTCCCCCGGGGTGCCTGCCAGAATCACCGCCGGAAACTCCAGCCCCTTGGCCCCGTGCATGGTGCCCGCCCGGAGAGCGCCGGGAGAGCGGCTTTCCATGCGGCGCAAGTCCCTGGATGAATCCCAGACATGCTCGCAGAACTTATACACAGGTCTGCGCATGGAGCCGCATTCATCCCGGTAATCCCGGGCTATGATTTCCAGGTGGTACAGCCAGAGCCGGCTGCGGGCGCTGCTTTCATTCATCAGGTGCATGACCAGGTCATAAACCTCGCTTCCTGTACACAGGCTGCCGTGAGGGTGTGAACGCCATTCAATGTGGCGATAAGAGCCGTCCTTACTGCGGAAACGGTTGACGAACTGATGAACCGGCTTCTGCTCATCCAATTCAGCCATGGCAGCCAGGGTGGAGTCAATATCATCAGGGTGGACGAACTCCAGAAAGGTGCGCTCTTCCAGCTCATGTACTGTATAGCCCAGTACATTTTCCCATTCAGCATTAACCTTGATGAAATTCCCGGATGTGTCCGCAATGCACAACAGGTCGAGATTGACCGAGAAAAACCGCTCCATCTGCTGGGCGTGTTCCTTCTCTGAGGTGATGTCCTGGATTATGGTCACGAAATGATGCTTTTTGGGAGAGTAGGCACTGACCTTGTACCAGCGCTTCAGGGGTTCAGAATATTGCTCAAACTCCTCCTCGCTTCCTTCCAGGGCGATCCGCCCGTAAAACCCGATCCAGTCAAAAGAAGACTCCTGGATGTCAGGCAAAACCTCAGTCACCTTGCGTCCAAGGATGTTTTCAGCCTTCAGGCCGGTCATTTTTTCAAATCCGGCATTGACCTCAAGAAATTCATAATTCACTGGACTGCCCTGATCATCCAGAATTATCCGGTGATAGGCATATCCAAAAAATGAGCAGTCTATAAAACGCTTATAGCTTTCTTTGTACATGGTAGATCCTTGAGAACAACAATTGACAAACTTTAGCATTCGCTAACATGAAATTTTTCGACCTGTGCGGACGATTTTTTTCAGTTACGGGTCATGAACATCTGGTTTAATGGATCATCTTCAGCCAGCAGAATATTCAAGCATGCTTAGTCATCTTTGGATGGGGATAAAATTTCAGCAGATTCAGCCTGGCTCTCTGCTGGAAGATCAAAAGGCAAAACCACATAAACAGTAGTGCCCTGACCAACCTTGCTTTCCACAGAAATATTGCCATTCACCAAACACACCAGTTCTTTAACCAGGGTCAACCCGAGCCCTGCTCCCTGATGCTCACGTGTATAAGAACAATCCACCTGGACAAAAGGATTAAACAATTCCCTTAATTTATCTTCAGGGATGCCTATTCCTGTATCAGAAATGGAAAACATCACTCTCAAATCTTGACCTTTTATTGGAGAAAGTGCAGATAATCCGACCTGAACGCTACCCTGATCACAAAACTTCAAGGCATTGCCCACAAGATTGAACAGGATCTGCTTGACCCTGACCACATCGCCCACAACCTGTGCTG
Source organism: Desulfonatronovibrio magnus (assembly GCF_000934755.1). Lineage (NCBI taxonomy): Bacteria > Pseudomonadati > Thermodesulfobacteriota > Desulfovibrionia > Desulfovibrionales > Desulfonatronovibrionaceae > Desulfonatronovibrio > Desulfonatronovibrio magnus. The sequence goes on along the minus strand of NZ_KN882185.1, from coordinate 46,893 downwards.
GAACTTCCTGGTCAATAATGTACTCAAGGTTTATAGATTTTTCCCTGGCCTGGGCTGAAAAAAGATCTGTCATAGACTCCATGAGTTCTTTAACATCAAACCGGGACTTACGCACAGCCACCTTACCGGCCTGAATACTGGACATGTCCAGAATATCCGACAAAAGACGGATAAATCTTTGAGACGACCTGACAGCCCCATCAACATATTCCTGCTGCTCCCGGTTCAGTTCCGTGGTCTGCAACAGCTGCATCATGCCCATTATACCGTTAAACGGAGTGAGAAGTTCATGGCTCATATTGGCCAGAAACTGGGATTTGGCAACATTGGCTGCCTCGGCCTGTTCTTTGGCCCTGGCTAAATCCGTTTCAACAATTTTGCGTTCTGTCATGTCCCGAGTTGCTGACAGGGCGTAGGTTATGCCATTAAGGAAGATCGGTGCGGTGACCACCTCCACAGGTATCTCCCTGCCGTCCTTGTGCAGATCCACACTTTCAATGGCTGATAAGTTCATTTCCTTTTCAATGATCGTTCCTGGGCAGCCCCGAATAGATGGCGCCTGGATATCCGCCAGGGACATGCCAAGCAACTCCTCCTTAGTGTACCCGAGAAGGCGGCATGCTGCATCATTGACATCAAAAAGACTATCGTCCATACGCCATATGAACAATGGGTCGGGGTTTTGCAAAAACAGGACGCGAAATCGTTCTTCACTTTCCCCAAGAGACTCCAAGACTTGCTTACGGTCGGTGATATCAATGCCTGTAACCAGGATTGCCTCTTGTCCATGGTATGTAATCGGGGTCAACTGCACCTGCTCCCAGAGCAGGTCACCGTTTTTCTTCCGGCTGCACCACTCAAATTCCTGGGTTCCTTCTTTACAAGCCTTACGCATCCAGACATGGGAATCTGCAAGGGAATATGGATGTTCAAGCCAGTATTCATAGGTTTTAAATTCTTCTAACGAGGAAAGGCCATAGTAACTCCAGGCCATGGGGTTGGCATCAATAATCTTGCCGCTGTCTGGTTCTTGAATGATCATGGATACAGGAGTAACCAGGAACATCGTCCGGAAATGCATCTCGGCCTGGACCTGGGCACTTATGTCGTTAACCACCAGCAACAGACGTTGGACCCTGTCATCCATTTTTTGATTCAATATTTTACCCGCCACCCTGCCGACACATCTTACGGCAATCTCCCCTTTTGTTCCCTGAACCCGGAAATTCAGCTCCTTGCCCTCAGGCTGATTGAAAAAGGAACGGAAACGGCCATTAAAAACTCTGCGATCCTGGGACACAATAAACTCACTTAATGCCTTGCCGCAGAGTTCGGAATGTTCCTGTCCCACCATGGCTGCAAATGTATAATTGGCATTTTCAATCACCCCGCTGGAATCAAGGACAAGATATCCTATGGGAGCATTGTTGTAGAGACGGGCATAACTTTCTTTGACCCGGAACAGACTGTCCCTGGCCTCTTCAAGCTGTTTCTGAGTGTCACGCAATTCTTCGTTTTGAAGCTCCAGTTCCACCTGATATATCTGGTAATCATAAATCAGCTCTTTGATTTCCTCTTCAGAGAATTCTTCAATGGGCTTGGACATCTTATTCAGCCTCTTCTGGGCCTGTTCACGCAAACGCTTCATCCGGGCATCATTGTTGTTCATAAATCCTTTCATTTTCCTATGATTTCCGTCCCCAGGGAACGATTTTCCTGTTAGAACCAATGGGGTCTACCCATACGATACGCCCATTATGGGACTTTTCAATTACCCTCGGAGTTTGTAACCGCTTCAACTAAAGACAATCTGGTAGTACCCCTTGTAACCGAAATGTCCAGCTTTAGATCGTATCCCATGGTCTTGGCCATGAGCTTTGCGGAATAGGTGCCCAGGCCTGTGCCGCTTGTCTTCCCGAAAGTCTTGTACTTTTCAAAGAAATGATCCCGGATGGGTTCAGGCACTACCCCTTTGTTTTCAATGGAAATGGCAGGTGAGGGTGATTCACTCAGGTTAATTTGAATCTGTTCATCCCTTGGGGAGGCCTCAAAGGCATTTTTTATAAGATTGCAAAGTATACCGTATAGTAATTTTTCTTCGGCCTGCATCTTCAATGGAGAGCTTTCCTGCTGTTGGTTAGTGTTGATCAACAAATGGATATTTTTGGATTTAAAAGCTGGGGCAACATCGTCCACAACCGCCTGTAAAACTGATCTGACCTCCACCTGCCGGGGGGAATACATGTATTCATCTGTCTCCATCTTGAACAGATCAAGGGACATGTCTATCATGCGCAGCATGCGGAGGCCTGACTCATTTATCATGCCCAGCATCTCCATCTGCTCCTGATTAAAACCTTCCTCAGTCAGTAGAAGATCCGAAAGTCCCAGGATACCTCCCAGTGGTGTTTTGAGATCGTGGCGCATGATGCGCTCCACGTCTTCCTTGAGTTTTTCCAGGTCCTTGCGGGCTGAAATGTCTTCCTTGACAGCAACATAGTTGGTGATTTGGCCCCGGGAATTTTTGATCGGACCAATGGAGGCCTGCTCCCAGAAAAGCTCGCCGTTTTTCTTTTTATTGATAATTTCACCACGCCAGACCCGGCCTGAGGTTATGACCTGCCACATATCCCTGTACAATGAATCCTCATGCATCCCGGATTTCATAATGCGCGTATTCTGCCCCAGGGCCTCCTCTGTGCTATATCCGGTGATTTCAGTAAACGCGGGGTTGGCATACTCAATATTGCCCTCGGTATCCGTAATCACAATGGTGCTGGGGCTGTTTTCCACGCAGCGCCGCAGCTTGTTCAGTTCCTTGCGGGAGTTGTGCAGCTCCAGATGGTTTTTGAGCCTGGCCCGCACAATGGCCGGTTTAAAGGGCTTGGAGATGTAGTCCACTGCTCCGCACTCCAGGCCTTTGACTTCATCCTGGGTTGTATTCAGGGCTGTGACGAAAATGACCGGGATATCCCTGGTCTGATCATTTGCCTTCAAACCCCTGCAGACTTCATAGCCGTCCATACCCGGCATCATAATGTCCAGCAGGATTATATCGGGTTGATTTGAGCCGGCGAGCTTCAGGGCCTTTTCCCCGGTTTTGGCGGCGGTAATAATGTATTCGTGTTTAAGGGCTTCCATAAGGAGCTGAATGTTTTCAGGTTCATCGTCCACGATAAGCACTTTTAACCGGGTGTGGTTACTCATTGTATCCCCCTGTTTTTTCCAGATCACGCGCCATATCTTCCAGTTCCAGGGCAGCCTGATCTATTTCAAATTCATCTAAAAGACTAAAAACCCTTTGCCCCCGGGCCAGCATTTCAGGGGGCAAGGGCATATCAAGCAGCACCTGCAGCTTGTCCATGGCCAGACTGAGGTCTTGGTCCGCCATGCCGGCTGCCTCCCGGGCCAGAGCCGCGGCCTGCCCGGTATCCAGATCCCCGGAGGAACCGGCCTCTGAAGCTGACTCGGAAGGGCGGCCCGCAAGTTCTTCCAAAGAGTTGCCCACCGTGCTCAGCCAGGAGCGGACCTCCGCAATCAGCGACGCACTGTCCCGGGCTTTGCTCTCAAGCCCGTGCATCAAGGCCCCTGCCGCCTCGGACAGCTCATCCATGCCCAGGTTGGCTGCCGTGCCTTTGAGCGTATGGGCCAGTCGCACGGCATCCTGAACCTGGCCGGCCTGCAGCAGGCGCTCCATCTCCTGGGCTGAACCAAGATGCCTGCTCTGAAAACCGGCAAGCAGCTTCCTGTACAGGGTCTGGTTGCCCGAGGCCCTGGACAGCCCCAGGCTGGTGTTCACTCCGGGCATTTGTGGCATTTGGGGCGGATGCTCCTTTTGGCCCTCATTCTCCTCCTGTTCCATGCCTGGGGAGGGTTCAACGGTATCGGCCCGCCTGGTTGCGGGCTTGATCCAGGCTGCCAGGACGCGCAGCAATTCCTCTGGATCTATGGGCTTGGTAATATGATCGTTCATGCCCGCCCCCAGGCTCTTGTCCCGGTCCCCGGCCATGGCGTGAGCGGTCATGGCAATGATCGGAATACGCTGCCGGCCTGTCTCCTGACTTCTGACTCCTGACTTCTGACTCCTGATTCTTCTCGTCGCCTCCAGGCCATCCATCCCCGGCATCTGAATATCCATGAGGACCAGATCAAAGTCCTGGCTGGTCAGGGCGGAGACCGCCTCCTGTCCACTGCCCACCACCTGCACACTCATTCCCCATTTGCGCAGATTTTCGACAACGATTTCCTGGTTTATTTCATTGTCTTCCGCCAGGAGAATGCGTGCTCCCTTGATCCGGGTCAAATCTGGAACTTCATCCTTTTTTATAAAGTCGGCTGAATCCAACAGTCCCTGGGCCCGGGTCACTGGAAGCGTAAACGTAAAGCAGGTGCCCCGGCCCAGCTCGCTCTCCACCCATATTCGGCCGCCCTGCTTCTCCACCAGGAGCTTGGTTAGAGCCAGCCCAAGACCGGTTCCTTCAAACCTGCGCGTAGTGGAAAAGTCCACCTGGGTGAACTTGTCAAAGAGCATGTCGAAGTTTTCAGGGGAAATGCCGATTCCAGTATCCCGGACGGTGAAGAGCAAAAGGACAGTGGGACAGTGAGACGGGGGGACGGGGAGACCGTCGGACGGTCGGACGGTCAGACGTTTCTCTTCCCCCTTCCCCCTTCCCGCTTCATCAATCCCAGCATGCCAGTATTCCAGCATCCCCGCATCATCTCTCTCTTCTTCCACCCAGATTTCCACCTCGCCCTGCTCAGTGAACTTGACCGCATTGCCGATTAAATTGTTCAGGATCTGTCGCAGCAGCTTGGGGTCTCCCCGGAGATGGGAGGGCACGTCCGGATGGATATAAGAGTCGAACCGCAAGCCTTTTTTCCGAGCCAGGACAGATGCTCCGGAGCAGCATTGTTCCAGAAATTCTGTCAGGTCGAAGTCCTGGGCCTGAATGTCCAGCTTTCCGGCCTCGACCTTGGATATATCCAGAATATCGTTGACAATACCCAGCAGGGCCTGGCCGCTTTGCTTGATGGCCTGGGCAAAGCGCAGCTGCCTGGGACTGAGGTCTGTATCCAGAAGCAGATCAACCATGCCAATGACCCCATTCATGGGGGTGCGGATCTCGTGGCTCATATTGGCCAGGAAGTCGGACTTGGCCCGAGTGGCCGCCTCGGCCTGAGCCAGAGCAGAGTCCAGCTCCATATTTTTCATTTTCAACTGCTCGGCGGATTGCTGAAGCTTTTCCTCAGCCAGCTTGCGCTCGGTGATATCCAGGTGACACCCTACCATCCGGACTGGCTCTCCATCCTCGGTCCATTCAATGACCCGCCCTGCACAGATCACCCAGACTGTGGAATCATCCCTATGCCGATAGCGAACTTCGCTGTAGTAAGGTTCCCGGCCTCTGCTTTTGACGTGTCGATTAAAAGCCTCAAGCACGCCAGGAAGGTCTTCGGGAAAGATGATTTTCTGCCAGGCTTCCGGGGAACTCTCCATTTCATGATCTTCATAACCGAACATGCGCTTGAAGGTCGGACTCAAGTACTCGGTGTTATTTACCAAATTCCAGTCCCAGTAACCAGATAGAGTTGATTCGAGAATGTCCTTAAGGATTCCCTCGCTTCTCAGTACTGCTTCTTCGGCGCGTTTGCGCTGGCTGACTTCCCTGGCCAGCCGCCGGTTCCAGTAGAGAAAACCGCCCAGCAGGACCATGCCCATGCCCAGCACCTGCCACAGCAAGGTATAGTCGATTTGCTGCGCGTATTGGATGGAGATCCAGTTGTTGTAAATGGCGTTCCTTTCTGATTGGGGGATGCGCTCCAGCCCTTTTTGCAGGATGTTGCGCAATATGGGCTGGTCTCTGGATACCGCCATGCCCAGACGGTACACATAGGGCGTCTCCCCTGCTACCCGGATGGAGGTCAGCCCGGTCTGACCGATGTAATAGCTGGTGGCCACCTGGTTGCCTACAAAGGCATAAGCCTGACCCCTGGCCACCAGGCGCAGTCCCTCTTCAATGGTGGGGGCTGGCACAAGATTCAGCTCTGGGTGATCCTGCTTCAGCCATTGGTGGGTGGCATAGCCCTGCACCACAGCCACTTTTTTTCCGTACAGGGAGGAGATGCCCCCGAGATAGGCGGCCTTGGTATCGGAAAAAATGGCCACCGGGATGGAGAGAAAGGGTTCCGTGAACAGAAAATCCTTTTCCCGGTCCAGAGTCCCGGCCATGGCCGGCAGCAGAGCGATATCGCCCTCCAGCAGACTCCTTTCCGCCTCAGTCAAGGATGAGTGGGCCCGAGGTTCAAAACGCACGCTCAGTATGCCTTCCAAACGTTTCAAGTACTCGGGGGAAATCCCCTGGGGCCTACCTTCCTGATCGGCAAATTCAATGGGTGCCCAGGCCGGGTCAAAACCAAAACGCAGGACCGGATGCTTCTGCATCCATTCCTGTTCTTCCCGGGAAAAGGCCTTTAAATCCTGCTCTTCAGGTCCGAACCAGCGCTCCCAAATCTGCTTTTTCTTTGCTTCACTCAAGGCATGATAGCTCTTGGTCAGAATCGATTCCAGCACGGGCAGGTCCTTGCGGATCATATAGGCATGGGCCTGCATATCCTCAAGTCCCGGGATCTGCGCATATCCTTTGACCTCCAGGTTGTTCAGATAGTTGCTTCTGATCATATATTGCCCGCTGTACAGTTCCTGAATGGCCGCATCCGCCTGGCTCAGAGCCACCAGCCTCAACATCTGCACCCCGTCCTCGGCCATGACAAAGCGGGCATCCGGGATGTGTCCGGCCATATGCGCATGCATCCCGTAATCGGGAAAGGATGCAATGCGTTTGCCGCTCAGAGCGTTCCACCCACTGATCCCGGAGTCATCGTTCCGCCCAAAAATGGCCATATTCAAGGGCGAATGGGAGGGGGAAAAATTGAACCTTCCGGCCCGCTCTTCATTCCAGATCACTCCCTGGATCAGCTCAACCTGGCCATCTCCGGCCTTTTCCATCAGCTCGGACATGGTGGTGAAGATAAAGTTGGGATGCAGACCAACCTGAGAGCTGATGGTGCGGAGCAGGTCAGGAAAGTATCCGGTAACCCGGCCGTCCCTTTCCTGGATGATGTAGGGCGGGATATCCACGGCTCCCGCAGTAAATCCGGGGTGGTCCGCGATCCATTGCTTTTCCCTGGCGGTCAGCTCCACCTGGGGCTCAACCGAGGCCATGGCTGGCTGTGCATACCACTTCTTGAGCAGGGCCTGGCTTGTTTCCGGGCTGATTGCGGCGATGGCCTTGTTCAGAATGGGGATCAATTCCGGCCAGTCCTTGCGAATGGAGAAGACCAGTTCGGTTCTGCTTTCCGGGATCATGCCGGCCATCTCAAAACCGGTCACCAGATGTTTTTTGCGCCAGTACTCCAGGGTGCTGCCGGCAATGGCCGCATCTACCTCCCGGTTGACCAGGGCCGCGGCCACGGCCTCCAGGTCAGGCAGGGGCACTGGTGTTATCCGTGGATGCTGATCAAGAAGTTCTCTGGCTCCCTGCACCTCTTTCTGGTATGCCACCCGTTTGCCGTGCAGATCAGCCAGGTTTTGAAATTCATCAAGGCGCTGCAGATAGGTGTAAATGTAATAGTAGGCATGGGACACGGGCTGGGTAAAGAGAAAATGCGAGGAACGGGACTCAAGCCGCATGCTGGAGGCCAGCCCGTCGATGGTCCGGTTATTGGCCTCCTGAACGATATCCGGCCAGGGTCCCACCTTGAGTTGAATATCTGTATCCAGCAGGCGATTAAGCATGTCCATATACGCGGGCAGCACCCCGGTGAGCCTGCCCTGGGCGTCCTTCATAACCGCCGGGGGAAAGTCCAGGGTGCTGCCCAGGGTGATATCCGGGTGATCATCGAGCCACTGCCGCTCTTCAGGAGTCAAGGAGATGGGGGAGGGGTCGGCTGCCAGGGCCGGAGAGCAGATGAGTCCGGCCAGCCAATAGAGAACTGTGAGCAGTTGGGCAATACGAAACAGAAACTTTGGGACCATATCCTCCACCCTTCTAATTTGAACAGGAAAATCCGAGTACACGAATTCCCTGTCTGTTACTCGAGGCTCTTTCTTCCGGAACATGCACGCTCCTTTGGTTATTCTGCCTTCATGCCGGCAATCAGGGCTTCCAGCTCCTGCCTGGCCTGGTCAGTGTCAAATGCCTGCAGCAGGGCGGCCCCTTTTTGGGCTTGGGCCAACAGATCCCTGGGCAAGGGCAGAGTCAGCACCTGCTGCATCTTGTTCCAGGCCAGGTCCAGATCCTGATCCACCAGATCGGCTGTCTCCCGAGCCAGGGCCGCGGCCTGAGCCAGATCCAGTGTCGAGCCGGACTCGATGAAATCGGATTCCTGGCCGGATGCAGCCGGTTCCTGATGCCGTGTTTCCTCCCGGCCGGATTGGGACTCATTTGTTCCCAGGCTGGGCAGGGTCACTGTAAAGCGAAAGGAACTCCCCTGGTCAGGCTTGCTGGCGACCCGGATATCGCCCTTCATGAGTAAAGCCAGTTGCCTGGCAACGGCCAGGCCCAGACCAGTGCCGCCGTATTCGCGCACCGAGGACGAATCCGCCTGGGAAAACTTTTCAAAAATATGGTCCAGTTTATCCTCGGAAATGCCGATGCCGGAATCCCGGACCTCAAAATCCAGAGTAACCATATTCCGCCCCCCGGAATGAGGATTTTTTTCCTCTTCAAGTATTTGCGCACTGAATTCCACGTGGCCCCGAGGGGTGAACTTGATGGCATTGTCCAGCAGGTTGGCCAGTATCTGCCTGATCCTTTGCTCATCACCTGAAACAATACAATTTATCTCGGGGCCTGCATCAAAGGTGAACTCCAGATTTTTTTTGCGGGCTTTGGGCTGGAATTCTGAGGCCAGTTGCTCCAGAAAGCTTTGCAGATTGAACTCATCAATATCCAGGGAGAGCTTTTCACGTTCAATTCTGGAAATATCCAGGATGTCACTGATGAGGCGCAATAAAGATTCGCTGTTGCGCTGGATGCTCAGGGCGTATTCCTTCTGCCTGGAGGTCAATTCAGTGTCCAGCAGCAGGGAACTCATGCCCATGACCGCGTTCATGGGGGTGCGGACTTCATGACTCATGTTGGCCAGGAATTCGCTTTTGGCCCGGTTGGCGGCCTGAGCCTTGATGCGGGCTGTGTCGAGTTCCGCATTTTTAATTTCAAGATTTCTGGCATTCCGCTGCAATTCCTGCTGGGCCAGATTTTTTTCTGTAATACTGTTTTGCAGAGCCTCCTGTGTGCGTTTCTGCTTGACCAGGTCCCAGGTTACATCCGCGAAAAAGGAGATGATTTCAACATCTTTTTCATCATAGTCAGTGGGTTTATTGCCCAGGCCCATGATTGCGACGACCCTGCCATCCCGAATGACCGGAACCACGACCTCGCGAATCACCCTGGCATGTCCCTCCGGCAGGCCCTTTTTGTCCGGCATGGACTCGTAATCGTTGTGGATAACCGTTTTTTTCCGTTGTGCAGCCTCCACCCAGACCCCTGCCTGGTCAATGGAGTAATGCATCTTGTTGCCCGGCATGTGACACAATTCCTGTAACGATCTGGTTGACCATCTCTGCAGGGAAAGGGTCTTCTGATCTTTTTCCACGAAATGGTAAAAGCCTATGGAGCTGTCCACAAATTCTTCCGCATCATCCAGGACCTTGGTCATAAGCTCATCCAAGGAATGAACAGCTGCATAGTCATGCAGCTCCAGCCTTTTTTGGGTCAGCAAATTCGCTGTATGTTCCCTGGTCACATCGCGAAACACCAGGACAGCGCCGGTAATGCCGCCCGTGTTGTCTCTGATGGGGGAACAGCTCGTTTTGATGGTTATCTTTCCGCCGTTTCTGGACAGGAGCACCGAATACCTGTCCTGGTCCACAGCCAGCCCCTGCCGCAAAACCCTGGATACGGGGTTTTCCTCCTTGCCGCGGTCTTTTAAAGCGACACTATTGAACACCTCCTCCAGAGGACGTCCCACGGACTCGTCAAGAGTCCAGCCCGTCAGGTTCTCAGCGGCCGGGTTCATATCCTGTATCCGGCCGCTTTTATCGCAGGAGACGACCCCGTCGCCTATGGAGTGCAGGGTGGCGGCTTTTTGTTCCCTGCTTTCCAGCAGCTTCACCTCAGACCCTTTCTCTGAGGTAATGTCCTGGATGATAGTCACAAAATGATGCTTTTTGGGTGAATAGGCACTGACCTTGTACCAGCGTTTGAGCGGCTCTGAATACTGCTCAAATTCCTCTTCTGTCTGTTCCACGGCAATTCTGCCGTAAAAACCGATCCAGTCAAAAGAAGAATCCTGGATACCGGGCAAGACTTCAGTCACCTTGCGGCCAAGGATCTTTTCAGCCGTCAGACCGGTCATTTTTTCAAACCCGGCATTGACCTCAATAAACTCATAGTCCACTGGCCGACCCTGATCATTTAGAATAACCTTGTGATAGGCATATCCAAAAAATGAACATTCAATAAACCGCTTATAACTTTCGTGGTGCATGAAACGTCCTTAAGATTACAAAGTTCAACAACTTTACTCCGTGGTGGTCACGTCCCGGTCAGGGAGATGCATGAGATAGGGGTTGGGCGGGGTGGTCTCGGTGATGGGGACATAGACCCCGCCATGCATGGCAGCCCAATGCCTGTAGGCAATATCCTTTTCAAAGTACCCCCTGGCTTCTTTTTCAGCCAGGGCCATGGTGGTTTTTTCCACCTGGCGCCAGTTCCAGGCCAGGGACGCCGTGAGCTTTTCTCCATGGTGTAATATTTCATACAATTTAAAGCATGACAAGTATCTCTCTATCGCTATGCACGTGGCACGGGGACTGGCTCTCCCCTGCTACCTTAGAAAAATGCACATTCCGCGCTTGACCCAAAATGTTCAACATACGTTCTTAATTGAACATTACGCGCTTGACCCGTTTTGTTCAATCTGCGTATTATACGCATAGTGGAACATGCCCCCCAGACTGTCATTTCCGGTTTCAAAGCATTAAACCAGGTTAATCTGTAGTACCCTGTAATAAACCCGTCAGGGTAAAATCCCCTGACGGATTTATTCATGTGAGAGGATGAGTAAAATTAAGACTCGCTCCTGTCGCATCCATGACGAATCAGCTCTTCAAAATAGGCAATTGTCTTTTTTAGTCCTTCCTGCAATGCAATTTTCGGCTCCCAGCCGAACTTCTCTCTGGCCAGGCTGATGTCAGGGCGTCTTTTCTGAGGGTCGTCCACAGGCAAAGGAAGATAGGTGAGTTTTGAGCTGCTGCCTGTCAGGTCAAGCACGGTTTGGGCAAGTTCCTTGACTGTAAATTCCCCTGGATTGCCTAAGTTTACCGGGCCTTGAAATCCATGATCATTGCTCATGAATTTTAAAAAACCATCCACCAGATCGTCAACAAAACAGAAGGATCTGGTCTGCAAACCGTCCCCATAAAGGGTGATGGGCTCATTTCTCAGGGCCTGAATAATGAAGTTGGAAACCACCCGGCCGTCAGCAGGATGCATCCTGGGACCATAGGTATTAAAAATTCTGGCCACCCTGATGTCTAAACCATGCTTGCGGTGATAATCGAAAAACAGGGTCTCTGCACAGCGTTTGCCTTCATCGTAGCAGGAGCGTGGGCCAATGGGGTTTACATTGCCTGTATAGCTTTCCACCTGGGGATGGATTTCCGGATCACCGTAAACCTCGCTGGTGGAAGCCTGAAAAATTTTGCAGCCCAGTCTCTTGGCCAGCCCCAGCATATTTATGGCGCCCATAATACTGACTTTGGTGGTCTGGACTGGATCGCGCTGGTAATGGATGGGCGAGGCAGGGCAGGCCAGGTTCCAGATTTCATCCACCTCTACGTAAAGGGGAAAAGTAATGTCATGACGCAGGGTTTCAAAGTGTTCACTGTCCAGAAGATGGGCAATGCTGTCCCGGCTGCCCGTAAAGTAATTGTCAACGCATAGAACTGAATAGCCGTCTCTGATGAGCCGGTCGCAAAGGTGCGAACCGATAAAGCCTGCACCTCCGGTAACCAGGGCCGTCTTTCTGAAATAGTTTATCATGCTTAACTCCAGCTAAGTTGTTTAAAGTTATTGGGCCAAAACTGTTCGAATCCATTGGGGATCAGGAGTCATTTCTTTAATCAGCCCGGAATCGGCTGCCAGACCAAACCAGATCCAGTTAAGGTCGTAATATCTGTCAGGATCATTAAGAATGGGCCTGATCCTGCTCTGGGAAAGCTCAGACTTGAGAAAGGATTCTGCAAGTGTTGGAAAATGCAGTCTCATACCTGGAAGGAAGCTGCCGTAAAAACTCAGAGAAACAATATCGCTTCCAATCTGGCCGCTGAAAATATCATATCTGGCATATATCTGTCCTTTTTCAGCAATCATGTCATGTATGTTGCTTATCCCGGCTGAGTCAGAACAGGCCCTGGGACGGGGATTTAATATGCAGTCTGCGGCTACTCTCCAGTAAACGCTCATGGCATCAAAGGAAAAATCACTGCGGTTACAAGCCCCACATAACCCGGACCAATTACGGATATTTCCATTCATTCCTCCTGGTTGTCATGTATCTATCCTCTGATTAAAAGAGACAAGTAAGCATGCTTTTGTTTTTAGAAGATTCAGACATGATAAATCCTAAAAAAGTTTAAAAGTGTATGAGTTATCTGACAGTAAGGTTTAACCTGAATATCAATTCATCAGGCCTGTTTTAAATTTTCTATCAGCTTCTGAAGTTCGCTTGCCTGGCCTGCCAGTTCACCAATAGCCTGGGCTGACTGATCCATGACATCAGCGGTCTCACTTGCTATGCGATTAATATCATCAATACTTCGATTTACCTCTTCGCTCGCTGATGACTGTTCTTCTGTTGCCTGAACCGTCATGAAACCTTCTGTGGAGTCTTCAGAATAATTAAGATCAATTATACTATTTCCATAGCTGTTGTCAGGGTAGACACCTTAAAAACTCCCGGGCATTAACAACTGACAGTCTTCACATACTGTGTAAATTACATATATTCCATCTGACAATTCATCATGGTCTCCATGCGGTTCCTTCCATTCTCCCATATTCACTCGACCGCAAATGCTGCATCGTTGATTGATGCCATTCACAGTACTCTCACCGGATTTGATGTTCACAGGTGCAGATCGCTTTTCTATTGAAAGTATTTCATGCTCTATACGAAGAACACCCTCTTTTTCAGGAATAATTCGCATACGCATGAACCTCTTCAAATCAGGCGAATCGCATCTGTAAGGCCGTTCTATTGTTTTGCCGAAAGCTCTCGCATACTGAAAAACCGAATCCAGCCACATTCGAGTTACATCGCCTTTAATAAAATCCCAGATTGATCGTCCGCAGATATCTTTCAAAGATGACCCTGTGCCGCCGTTTTCATCTGCAAACTCATCCCAAACGCCTCCTGTGGAGATTATGCGATTTTGACTATCCAGCACGTATGATACAGTTTGAGTTGTCATGTCATATCCAGTTTTGTCCTATCAATGGGGGAAGCCTAAGAACTATCATAGAGCACTCACCCATTTGGCAGGGTAAAAAATACTGTTGTACCCTTTCCAGGCTCACTTTCCACCCAGAGCTTTTCTCCGTGCTGTTCAATAAACTGTTTACAAAACATCAATCCCAGGCCGGTTCCTTTTTCACCGTCAGTTCCAAGCTGCTGCTTAGCCTTATTAACAGTAAACAGCATGGACTTAACCTCTTCACTCATCCCAATCCCGTTATCTTTCACCGCCATTGTAATTTTACCCTCTGAATGCCGGGCCCTGATTAAGACCTCACCTCCCTGATGACTGAATTTAATGGCATTGGAAAGTATATTGCGCAGCACTGTCTTAACCATGGACTGATCAACCATGACCGCAATATCATCAGGAAAATCAGTTCTAATTACTATGTCCTTGTCCTTAGCCGCACTCTTCACTGTGTTAATCCCGATACTTATCATTTCACTTAAACTGCAGGGCACAGGTTTATAGTCAATTCCCCCCTGGCTCATCTGTGCCCATTGAAGCAACTCTTCGAGAAGCGCATATGTACTTTTGGAATTCTTATGAAGCTCACTGGAAATATAGCGAATATCATCTTGAGAAAATACAGCTAACTGACTGGAAAGCATTTTTGTAGATGAAATCAAACCCGACAAAGGAGACTTGAGATCATGGGAAATTATGGAAAAAAGCTTATCCTTTTCAGCATTGAGTCTCTCAAGCTTTTCATTGGCCTGCTTGAGCTCTGAGGACAGTTTGTTTTGTCTCAGGGCATAGCGGACAATCAATGTAATGGCCACACCCTGGGCCGCCACAAAGGTCACAAGAATAAATACCAGGGCCCGGGTACGCCTTTTAAGAGTTTCGGTCCGCTCAGCCAGGATACCTTCCAGTTGGGCCTGACTGGAAATAATAGAAGTCACATCCTGAATAATGGAAAACAAGACCGGCGTATCCTGAATGTGAACCGGCCAGGAGTTAACCTCTACATCGCGAATTTCTCCGGATGCCATCCGGTGCTTGAACCGGAACCGGTTAACATTCTCCTGTCTGGCCTGCTCAATTTCCATTTGGACCCGGGCTGCCGGGAGTATGTTAAAGTCCATTATATTCATGGTCAGCATCTGCTCCAGGGGATAGCCATAAAACTCAGCCCCGGCTTTATTAATATCTAAGATGCGGCCATCTTCCGGGTCCAGGATCATCATGACTGAACCATGTCCATGAAACATCTCATAGGAGAACTTGGAATCCCGGTCCAGGCCGTCTTGCTGAAGTCGGATCCAGGCTGGGTTCTGGTTGTGAACGACTGAGCCCTCGGGCAGACTGGATGGATGGATAGAGTGCCGAAGCAAAGCCGGGGCATCAAAAAAAGTCCGGTTGGGGCTGTTCGTAACAATGGGTAAATCCTGCGGATGAGCACCCTGAACAATTGCTGCAGCCATGTTTGCGGCAACTCTTCCCTGATCCGCTGCGCTGGCCATGCGCCCGCCAGCAACTCCGGCCCCGAGGTAAAAATCCCAAAGCCCAAAAACCGGGCATGGAGCTGCTTCAGTTATCAATCTCGCGCTTTCCTCGTAAGTGAAGTACCTTCCTTTGGCATCCATATTAAAAACTGTCAGCAGGACAGCATCTGTTTCAGGATCTAAACCGGCTAATTCTGCAAGCAAAGACTCGGTTTCAGGATTGTCAATGTACCTGATTTCCACCTGGTCAAGTTCATGGCTAAGAACCGAACGCGCTGCCCTGGATTCGGCCAGGCCTGTGGGGGTCCCGTCCGAAATCACTGTTACCCGCTTCATTTCCGGCAGCATCATCTGCATCACATCAAACGTACCCCGGGCATCAGTCACTTCCATGACTCCGGTAAACCAGCCGGAATCATCGATCATATCTGGAGTAAAGTAATTAATTCCACAAAATACAATGGGCGTACCAGGAAAAAGGACGGACCGGTATTTCTTGGCAAAGTCCAGGGCATCATTATCGCTGACAATGACTGTGTCAAAGGATGTATCTTCTAACCTGGCGGAAAGAAATGGCAGCAGATAGTCCTCGCTTTGAGACAGGGGGGTGCGTTTTGTATCCATGTATTCAACCGTAATCTCGACACCCAGAGGGGCAAGCACATCAAAAACCGCATCAGTCAGTGCGTCGGTCCAGGACAGGCCCTTATGATAAGAATTTAACAGAAGAACATGCTGCTCTGCATCAACCGCGGCATGCTCGTCACAACGCCCATAAAGGTTCTGTGGATAGAACGCGGCCAAAAGAAAAACAGCAGTCAGCACAATGGCAACCAGCCTCGAGGAGACGTTAACCCATCCAGCATAGTTCAAACAGGAAGAAAAAGATTGATTCTTATTCATGGCTCTTTGCCCATTCCTGTTTGAAGTTTGTACAACACTTTCTCCAAATCCTCCTTACGCACTGGCTTTCCTATAAAATCATCCATACCGGCCTCTATAAACTCTTCCCTGTCTCCGGGCTGGGTATGGGCCGTGACAGCGATAATTGGAATGTGCTTTAAAGGCTGAGAAAGACTGAAGGCGGATGGCGGATGGTCAGAACTTAGACCTCCGAGCTCTGCCTGCCCCGAAAAACCGCTGTCCCCTTTGAAGTGTTTTACCTGGGACTTATGCTCCCCGGACCCTGACTCCTGACTCCTGACTCCTGATATCTGCCCTCTGTCTCCTGCCCCCTGACCCCTGACTCCTGTCTCCTGATCCCTGGCCCCTGACTCCTGTCTCCTGATCCCTGGCCCCTGACTTCTAACCTCATGGGCGC
The DNA here is from genome assembly GCF_000934755.1 of Desulfonatronovibrio magnus. NCBI lineage: Bacteria > Pseudomonadati > Thermodesulfobacteriota > Desulfovibrionia > Desulfovibrionales > Desulfonatronovibrionaceae > Desulfonatronovibrio > Desulfonatronovibrio magnus. Next base: position 30,539 of record NZ_KN882185.1, on the reverse strand, counting down.
GTATGCGCCTTGTTGCTTCATCCCCGGTCATGACCGGCATCTGGATATCCATGAGGATGCAGTCAAACTCCTTGTCCTGGAAAAGATCTACAGCTTCCTTTCCGTTTTTAGCCAGAGTAACCGAGTGCCCCATTTTTTTCAGAATATGGATCATGAACATCTGGTTTAATGGATCATCTTCAGCAAGAAGAATATCCAGGTGCTTTTTGCCATCTCCGGACAGGGCTGCAGTTGGTGCAGATTCTTTTTGTTTGTCTGCTGGAAGATCAAAAGGCAAAACCACATAAACAGTCGTGCCCTGGCCAACCTTGCTTTCCACAGAAATATTTCCATTCATCAAAGACACCAGTTCTTTAACCAGGGTCAACCCAAGCCCTGCGCCCTGATGCTCACGTGTATAAGAACAATCCACCTGGACAAAAGGATTAAACAATTCCCGTAATTTATCTTCAGGGATGCCTGTTCCTGTATCAGAAACAGAAAACATTATTCTCAAATCTCTCCCCCTGGCAGGAGAAAGCAGGGATAACCTGATGTGGACACTACCCTGATCGCAGAACTTCAAACCATTTCCTACCAGGTTAAACAAAATCTGCTTGGTCCTGATGACATCACCCACGAGTTTTGCCGGTACTTCAGCATCAATCAGGTATTGCAGATTTATTGACTTTTCCCTGGCCTGGGCTGAAAAAAGACCAGCCATTGACTCCATCAGTTCTTTGACATCAAACCGAGTATTGCTCAGCACCATCCTGCCGGCCTGAATACTGGACAAATCCAAAATATCCGACAAAAGACGCGCAAACCGTCTCGATGATATAATGGCAGCATCAGCATATTCCTGCTGCTCCTGATTTAGATCAGTGGTCTGCAGAAGCTGCATCATGCCCATGATGCCGTTAAAGGGGGTACGAAGTTCATGGCTCATATTGGCCAGAAACTGGGATTTGGCAATATTGGCTGCCTCAGCCTGCTCCCTGGCCTGCAGCAAAACTTCTTCAGTCTTTTTCCGGTCTGTAATATCCTCTTTGACTGACATGTAATGTGTTGCTTTTCCCTGATCATTAAACACGGGTCCAATGGACGCTGATTCCCAGAATGATTCACCGTTTTTCCTGATATTTTTGAACTCCCCGCGCCATTCATTACCCGATGAAATAGTCTTCCAAAGTTCGCGGTGTATTTCAGGATCTGTATCAGGAGATTTCCACATTCTTGGATTTTTACCCTTAACTTCATCAAGCGTGTATCCTGTCACGCTGGTAAATGTAGGATTTACATACTCGATATTGCCCTTGAGGTCGGTCATAACCACACTGGCAGGGCTTTGCTCCACAGCTCTGGACAGCTTTCGAAGCTCATCCTGCATCTTCTTACGCTCGGAAATATCTTTGAATACTGTTACAACGCCTGCAACCTGCCCTTCCCGGATAATCGGGCTGGCAGTCACATCTACAGGCAGTATTGAGCCATCACTGCACTTAAACTTTTCCTCATTACTGTATGTTTTAAAATTCTTTACTGTATTTATAATTGGACATTCATTAGATGACAGGTTGGACGGACTGGTCTGTTCATGACTATGAAACAGGTCATGTCCATTATTGTTGAGAAGATCAGTTTCTGTATAGCCCAGAAGGTTTTGTGCTTCAGGATTGACATAGCTGATCCGTCCCTGAATATCGGACATATATAGACCTTCGCCCATGGTCTGAGTAATGGTCTGCAAACGGTTTCTTTCCATGACAGTTTCTCTACGCTGAACATATAACCGCAGAAAAATTGTCATAATGATAATAAGCAGGACTGTAGAAATAGTCAGGGTTATGAAAAACTGATGCTGCATTTGTTTCAACTCAGGAGCCGGAGCAAAGGAAAGCAGCATGGCAGCGTTTTGACCTTTTATATCAGGTACAGCTGTCAGGGTTGCCGCATAATAGCTTCCACCCATCTTGAGAGCAAAGGCAGAGGAACTGCCCTGCTCAAAAGCAGCGTCCAGACCAGGCTCAACAGCTAATATGTATTGAAGTTTCTGAGCTGTTTCACTGAGTGGGGGCGGCGCATGAGGCAGTTCTCTGTGAGGATCCTCTTCGTACCAGCCTGGGTAAACAGGGCTTGACGCATACAAACGCCGCTGCTCCTGGAAAAGCAAGTCATACACATGTGCACCGTTCACCAGAAAAATAAACTCACGATGCTCATGCAGTTCTGCCATGGCTCGGCGCAAAGCATCAAACGGCTGGCTTATCTCCACACTGCCGAGATGTTTTCCCTGGTCAACAATGGGAAAGACATTGCGAAAACCTGAGACCACACGTCCTGCTTCAAACCCTTTAACCGTACGAAACTCCTGGTTGGCAATACGTATGGAGGGCCGGTCATCCTGTAATGCGTCTCCGGAGAGGTGTGGGGCATGAAAGCGTAAAAAACTGCGGCCATCAGGAGTATGGTAATGCAGCTGCTGGACCTTCCTGCTCTTTGCAAGCGAATCATACAGCGGCCAGATAAGTCGGTACAATGTCATCCTGGCTTCCACTTCATGGCCATCATTGTAAGCAAGCTCAAGCTGCCGCAAAACCTCTGGTCGAGTCAGATGGGTTTCAAAATAAGACTGCATACCGGTTTGATGAAGCTGCAGCACTGCCTGCCAGGCTATATCCTGGGTTTGAACCTGAGTATTTAGAAAAAGCTTACGCCCACTTGCCATGTCCTGGTTAAGGTAGCTGAAAATTGCAAGCCAGAGGCCGGTAATAATCAGGGCAAAAAACAGGACCTGGCGCATTGGCAATGCCATTATGGAATGGCGCATATATCCTCCAGAGCATTTTTAAGGAGTGTACAGTCTAAATCTCCGCAATCAGGAATGTCTTCAATTCCATCAAGGAGCAGCAAGTCACAATAGTCCTCACTGCCTGCCTTGCTCATCCCCCATTGCCCCAGTCCCTGCCATTGACTGTAGATATCATCAGGGATTTCAGTTAAAATCGTGGCCAACTCAGTTCTCAGTTTTTCATCCATGACCCGGGCATTGGCAACCATTGCGAATCCTGGCAGCTCCGGCCCCTGTTTAAGTAACTGCAGTCCTATCTGGTCGTATGACTGGCCAATGGCAGACTTCAGTCCTCCCAAGGCGAACTCTCCACGGACAAGAGCCTGAGCCACAGCCTCGTGACTGTCCAGAAAAGTGTAAGGCAGATGCTGAAGATTTGTATCGTAAGCACGTAGCAAATGGGAGGTAGTTAAAAAACCACAGGTGGAAAGAGGCTGGGGCAGAGCTATTGGGCCCTGAGTTGTTGCGGGGTCTTCACTATTGTCTATAGCCGTGGCCAGTGAACATGTGTAGGATGTCCGGCCGTCAGGTTCTCGAAAGAAAATAACAGGTTCAGCATGGGGTGCCAGGGCCTTCAACATAATAAAGGGCAATGGACCAAGATGAACCAGATGTATTTCATCACGGGCAAACTTTCCCAAAATAGTAGCATAATCGTGCTCGTACTGAATCTCCACCTTCAAATCAAGATTCTGCTCAATGTACTGGACAATATCCATACTCTGGGCAATCACGCTATTGGGATTGGTCAGTGGCAATGGAGAATAAACTAAATCACTCTGAGCAGTTACATTTTTTGGTGACAAGAGCAGAACCAATAGTACAACAAGAAACACAATCAACAGGGATGGCATGAAAAACATAAGTTTAAAATTTGCTGAAAACATAATTTTTATTTGCCTCTAAATTTTTTTGTTATGAAAGGCTTGACAATATATCCGAATGATCCGACCTAGAATAGCTTCTATATTACCATTCAAGCCTTCTAAAGGTGACCATGATAAAAGGAATGAAAAGAACTGCATCTTTGTAAATGAGCTGACCATATCGAAGGCTGAAGCTTTATGCTTGTCACGTTAAATGGCTCTCCCGGTCCAAGTAGTGAACAAACAATTTGAAACCATGGATAAACGGTTCGAGGCTTTAGGACGTCGCTTGGACAGATTCATGTTCTGGACCCTGGGATTAACTATATCCGCCACCTTTCTGATCATCAACTTTCTACGATAGCTTCACTGCACTTTGCAAACTGCCTTTCCAGTTCAGGCAAAAGATTCTTCATCTTATCAAGATTTTTTAAGTGACCGGCCTCTTCTATCTCTGATGCAATTTCTGCCATAGTTAGGCAGCCAGTAGTGCCTGAATTTCCCTTGATTGAATGAGCCTCACGTGTTGCATCCTCGATTTGGCCCTGTTTAATAAAATCTTTGAGAGACTGGATATTATCGGGTACTGATTCCAGGTAAGAACTGAGAATTTCTTCCACAAGTTCCTGATCATGCCACATCCTTTCCATAAGGTCATCTTTATCAAACACTGGTTGCGAACAGACAAAACAACTCGTACCCTCTTGTTTTACTTGGTATGATCCTGACTCCTGACCCCTTTTCCCTGACTCCAGTCCCTTGTTTCCCCGCAACCACTTGGACAAGACCCGGCCCAGAGCTTCCGGGCTTACCGGCTTGGCTACATAATCATCCATTCCAGCCTCAATACATCGCTCCCGATCCTCCTGCATGGCTGCTGCTGTCATGGCGATCACCGGCAGGTGCCGGGGAGAGGGCTGAAGGCTGAAGGCTGAAGGCTGAAAGTCAGAGGGATGGCTGGAGTCTCCTTCATTAAGCTCTCTTCCCTCTTCCTGCTTCTTCCTTCCTGCTTCCTCCTTGCTCTTCTTTCCTTCCGCCTTCCGAATCTCCCGCGTAGCGGTCAGTCCGTCCATTTCCGGCATCATAACGTCCATGAGTACCAGATCATAGGGAAGGTCCTGCAAAGCCTGGACTGCTTCAAAACCATTACCCACCACATCAGCGCGCAGGCCCATTTTCTTGAGCATCCCCAATGCCACCTTCTGGTTGACCACGTTATCTTCGGCAACCAGGATACGGGCTTTTGTGCCCGAAAAGTCAGGGTATTCTGTCTTATTTTTCTCTTGTTCAGGCCACTCATTCACCATATTCATACTGCCAGGCCTGCCCAGAATCTTTTGCAGTCCGGCATATATTTCCCCTGACATAACAGGTTTATTCAAAATCATGTCAAAGCCTGCGCGTTGAAGACGACTGGAATCACCCTTCTGTCCAGCGGCAGATGACAGCATTATCAGCCAGGTTTCCTGTAATTTAACATCTTCCTTAATTTGCAAACCAAGTGTTTCACCGTCCATTTCCGGCATCATCATATCCAGAACAGCTACTACATAAGGATCATTGACTGCCTGGGCCTGGTAAAGCATGCCCAGGGCAATAAATCCATTGGAGGCTTCTTGTGGTCGCATACCCCACGAAGTAAAGAGAACCATAAGTATCTCTCTGTTTGTTGAGTTATCATCTACTATAAGAATATGTACTCCCTGCAGACAGGCTGGAAGAATTTTTCCCTGCTGCCTGTTTTGAATACCAAGCTGCACTGTAAACCAGAAGGTACTTCCCCGCCCTTCCTGACTTTCAAGCCCCACTGTACCTCCCATGAGTTCTGCCAGCTGCTTTGAAATGGCCAGACCAAGGCCGGTACCGCCAAATTTACGTGTGGTGGAAGTATCTACCTGGGAAAAACTTTTAAACAGTCTGTCCTTCTTATCTTCAGGTATACCTATCCCTGTATCGCGAACCGTGAAGCAGAGGGATACTTTTAGCATGCCAGCATCATATTTCTCTTTATCTTCAATTCCAGCATTCTCTTTCTGAACTCTAACCTCCACCTCACCTTTTTCAGTAAATTTAATGGCATTACCCACGAGATTCATCAGGATCTGACGCAGTCGACCAGGATCTCCCTGTACCATATTCGGCACACCCGGTTCCAGGGAACAAATAAACTCCAGCCCTTTATTTTCCGCTTTAACAGCCATCATGTCTGAAAAATCTCTAAGCATGGCTTCCAGTTCAAAATCAATGACTTCAATATCTAAACGCCCGGCCTCGATTTTGGAAAAATCCAGAATATCGTTAATAACCGTCAAGAGAGACTCGGCACTGGAGCGCACAGTACGGGCATATTGCTGCTGATCCCTGTCCAGGTTTGTATCCAGCAAAAGACCGGTCATGCCGATGACGCCGTTCATGGGGGTACGAATCTCATGACTCATATTGGCCAGAAATTCGCTCTTGGCCTTTGCAGCCTGTTCAGCCTTTTCAACCATTTTCTGCATTGGGCGGACAACCAGTGCAGGAATAAAAAATAAACCATTTATTAATGCCACAGATATGAGAAGGACTGCACAAGCTGCCATGAGCAGATTCATAGTTTTGACAAGCCTGTCCTGAACCATGGCAGCCTGGCTGACCAAATGTTCAAGCTTTAGACCTAAATCACTTGTGAGATGTCTGACAGTCTCCATGGCCAGAGTTGCATCCTGAATGCGATTCTCCTGAAAGAGAGCGACTGCAATCACCAAGTTTCTATACAGCTCCTGATAGGTAGGCCAAAGGTCTGCATTATTGACTGCCTGGGCAGCATTCAGTTCCAGAATTAATCCCTGCAAGTCGCTGGAGATCCTTGCCGCACCTGCAAAATCTATATCATTTCCTGTGGCTGCACCCTGCATCATGACTGCAAGAACTCGTTCAACATCGCGCATCACCTGCATCGTTTTGATGCTAACATCATTGCTTTGGCGAACCTCAATATTCTGGTAGCGAGACATGAGGGCAAAGCTGAACATTGTTATAATAGCTATAACAAGAGTAGGCACCCATAATCTGGAAAAAGCTTTCCTGTTCATAACTGCTCCTCAACGAGAGGTCTTACAGAAATAAATCCCTGCCGCAAAACTTGGTCCTGACCAGGTTCTGAAAGCATAAAATCAACGAATTTTTCAGCCCGATCATTTCCGCTCAAGAAAACAAGGTTCAACTCCCTGCTCAATGGATACCTGCCTCTGCTGACAACATCATAAACAGGCTTTGAACCGTCAACCTCGAGTATACGAATTGGAACTCCCAATCTGATAAATCTTCTGGCATCACCAGCAGACACATAACCTATAGCGCCGCGAATCCCTCCTACCCAGAGGGTGCTGTCCAGATTGGCCCCTGCTTCCCAGGCCGAAGTACAAATTGTTTCCTGGCCTTGGTGCGGGGAATCAGGATGAAAAGGGCTGACCAGACCGATATAGGACTCAAAAGCACTCAGCGTACCTCGTCCAACCATCTTGGAAATAAGCACAATATCGTTATGACCTTCTAACCCCTCAGGCCATGTCTTTGTTCTGCATGTATATATGTCTCTCAATTCCTTTCTGGTGATGGATTGTTTTGGATTAAAGCTGTTAACAATGACTGCAACCGCGTCATAGCCTACTGTAGCGTGACCGAATTCCTCCTTTTCCTCAGGGGTAAGCTCTCTGCTGACCATGCCTATATCAGCTGTTTTGTCGCGCACTGACGAGATTCCAAAAGAACTTCCCCCCCCAAATGGCTCAACTTCAATACCTGAATAGTCTAAGTATAGATGGACCACTCCCTGAACAACCGGCTGTATAGTTGTGGCTCCAACAATGCGCATTTGTCCGCTGTCAGCTTCTTGCCCGATGCTTGATTTATTCTCAAAAGCAAAACACACCATATTCTGCCAGGGATACAGGAAAAAACAAAGAAATACTGCAATGGGAAACCATACTCTTTGTTGATGGATATAAGCTGAAATACATTTCACTTTTCTCTCCTATGGGAATTGTTGCTGATCATAGTCTTGTTTCTTATGCTCTGATTTTGCCAAGCACGGTTTCCAGTTCTTCCATCGTCACTGGCTTTCCTATGTAATCATCCATACCGGCCTTTAGAAATTTTTCCCTGTCTCCGGGCTGGGTATGGGCCGTGACAGCGATAATTGGAATTCTGGAATGCCGGGATGCTGGAATGTTTACCCCGTGAACTCGGGGAGTACTGGACAATATCCATACTCTGGGCAATCACGCTATTAGGATTGGTCAGTGGCAATGGAGAATAAAATAAATTATTCTGAGCAGTTATATTTTTGGGTGACAGGAGCAAAACCAATAGTACAACAAGAAATACAATCAAAAGGGATGGCATGAAAAACATACGTTTAATATTTGCTGAAAACATCATTTTTATTTGCCTCCATTTTTTTGTTATGAATGGCTTGACAATATATCCGAATGATCCGACTTAGAATAGCTTCTATAGTATCATAAAAAGAATGAATAAAATTGCATGTTTGTAAATAACCATATTGCCTGCCGTAAACCGCGTCACGTCTCTCCGGCGGAAAGGGCGGTACGGGATGCGGGTAGCAGCAGCGAGGTCAGCTCGGAGACAGAAAAATCATGCCGAAGGGAGATTGTCCCGTCGCCGTCAACCTCGTATCTGTCCGTGATGGAGAAAGCATGTCCCCTCACGGAGATTCTGACCTCGCCCGCAAGCGCACCCAGCAGGCGATCAACGGCCGACGCGAAATCCGTGGCCGAAACAAGGATGCCCTTGCGAATTTTCGCGCCTGTCTTGGCTCGAAACATTTCCTGTTTCGCGGCAACCAGGGCGTCCAGGGCGTCTGATTCCCTGCTGAGCGTTCGTGCCTGGTCCAGGGAAGTCTCAAGGAACGCGACCAGGTCTGGGCAACCGAAATCGACCGGGATGACCATGGAGCCAAGGCTGGTCACCCTGTAGGTGTCGCCGATCAGGAAGCTCATTCCCGAGAGATCGAAGCGCCTCAATTCCGGATTGTACTTCTCGAGTTTGCGAATGCTGGCAATGACGTCCTGGGGCGAAATGAAGATATCCTCGCCAATCCATCTGATCCTGTACATTTTGCGCAGGCGGTCAACCAGACTGTCTTTAATCCGCCACCATTCAGGTTCGGCTGGGAAGTCCCGTACAAGCGGTTTACCCCGAATCAGGGAAACGGCTGCCTCCAGGTTGAAATCAGGAGGGATTTCCAGTCTGTCCTCGCTCTTCCAGGAATAATTCGCGCCAATGGTCACATAGTGTCCGGATATCCCGGCATCACGTAGTTCCTCGTGACAGGCGACCATCCTTTTGAGAGTGGGCAAGGCGGCAACCCTCGACATGGCCACCGACACGAACACCTTGATATTCAGTTGTTCTTTCAGGGCCTGCTCTGCCAGGTGGCATTCGTGTTCCAGACGTTCATACTCGGCCTTGCGTAACCTGGACAGGGCGAGAAATTCCGAAAGCACATGCCGGATCTCGAAATGGATGGCCTCTTCGGCATCATCGATTTCCTGGGAGTCGTCTCCATCTTCAAGGCCCAGGGCCGCGGACAGACGCCGGATGCACGACCCGGCAAGACCAGACCGCTCCGCACTGGACAAAAAGCCCGAGGGGGTATCCAGGGAAAAACGCAACTCGTGGATTGCCCCGTCACCTTTACGATAAAAAAAACGCAGCGCGGATGGAAAATCCGGCAGCGTCGAACAGGGGTGTTCCAGAACGTCGAAATACTGCATCAGAGACTGCAATGACCTCTCATTGGTCTTTTGACATGTTTCCTGGTCGTGAAACATGTCCGGATGGATCAACTTGAGAACATTGCGTAGCTGTCTGACTTTGCCCTTTGCCATATTTTCCCCTTTCAATTTTTCATTGCCCCGCTCTCCCGCATCACTTCTTGCAGCGTCGGCGAGCCCCCGCCCCGGCCTTGCCTGGCAGAGGACAGATGACGGAAGTCAGAAGGCAGCCCCGAGCACGCCAGTGCCCCGATTATGCCGTGATCCGTTTCGCACACTTCACGATTCGCGCCTTTCCCTTGGCCATCATCCCCTGGCGCATTACGTTCCAACGATGGAAACATAAGCCTCTTTCTCCCCCACCCCCGCCGCCAGCAGCGGATTTCCTGGCCAATCCGGAATTCAAGGCCATGATCCGCAATGAGCTGTCCGACCTCATGGCCGACTTCATCGCGACCCAGGAAAAGCGAGCTGGCGAGGTCTCGCTGATAGAGGGCATCGTCCGCGTCGAGGAGGCCCAGCGGTCCCATGAACAACTGACCAGGGCTCTGCTGGAACAGATCAATCTGCGCTTTGAGGGAATGCAGCGGAACATGGACAAGCGCTTCGATGCCATGGACAAGCGGTTTGAGTCCATGGACAAACTTTTCGATGGTTTGGGCCGTCGTTTGGACAGATTCATGTTCTGGACCCTGGGATTAACTGTATCCGCCACCTTTCTGATTATCAATTTTCTACGATAAGCAAATATAACTAACCTGAAGGCTGAAGATTGAGGCTCCTGGAAATTATTTTACCCATACGCTATTCCATTATCCTTTAGCAACCGGCGTAAACGTTCATTTTCCTGACGCATTTCATGTTCCATATTTACCCGCATGGTAACATCCCGGTTGGAGACCCTGCGTCCAAGATATGCGCTGTCAGGCCCAACAACGGCAACGCATTTATGCTCAATCCAGGCCACCTGGCCTGACCTGGCAACAATCCTGAAGCTTAACTCGGCTTTTCCCTGGTAACTTGTGGCCATGCAGGCATGCTCATTCCAGAAATGGGCGTCTTCAGGGTGAACAATACTCTGGATCAAATCTGGATCTCTTAAAAAATCATCAACACTGTAGCCGGTGATGCGCTTACAGGATGGAGAACAGAATTCAAGGCTGCCATCAGGCTTAACCCAGTACTCCCAGTCATAGCTGGTGCTGGTAATAAGCTTCAAGCGTTCTTCCTTTTTCTGAAGATTATCTTCAGCATTTTTTCGATCTGTAATATCCAGCCCACTGCCCACAATCTTGACTACTTTACCGCCTTCCATAACTGGGGCTAATTTTGTGAGCCAGGTCCGTTTTCCTGCAGGCAGATGCAGAGTTTCTTCATAGCTGACAACTCTTTTCTCTTTGATACAGCGCTGGTAGTTTTTTTCTACCTGCAAACCCAGTTCTTCTCCCAGAGCCTGAACCGGAGTTTTGCCACGAACAGTTTCAGTAGTCAGGCCGGTCAATGCTTCTTCCTGGCTGTTCAGACGCTGGAAAGTGCAGCGATCCTGCTCATCAACATCGATTAAGAAAAATGTATTCTGGGAATGGTTAAAGATGGTTTCATATTCTTTGGACAGAATTAGCAGGGCTTCCTGTACCTGTTTTTGTTCCGAAACATTTATGGCAACTCCAGCCAGGTAAAAATCCCACCTATCATCTCTGAGCGGAGTAGCCCTGTCCTGCAGCCAGCGCCACTGACCATCTTTTCCCTTAAGCCGGTATTCAACATTGAGTTGTTTTCCCTTTCGGGCCTTTTGTATGGCCTGTTTAACCACAGGCAGGTCATCAGGATGAATTGATTCGTGCCAGAGCATGGGATTATTTTTTAAATCCTGAAGTGAGATGCCAATAATATTTTTCATTCTAAGTGAGTGCCATTCCATTCTACCTATGGAAGGATGAAAAGTATAAAAAACTGCTGGCACTGAGGAAAGTACCATCTGTAACTGGTTACTCTTTTCCCTGGCCTTTTTCTCAGCCCTGTCCCGAAGATCAATTTCCTGCTGCTTTTCCTTTAAAGCCAGATCCAGAGACCCCGTCCTTTCCTGAACTATAGCCTCTACTTGCTCGCTATTATATCGCAGGACAGCGTAAAGTTCCTTAGATTCGGTTAAATCCATAAAGGTCATTGAAGCCATGACAGAATTGTTTTCAAAACCTGGGTGCAAATCTGCCCGGACATGTAAGTGCCTGCAGGAATCATGGTCTGTCACAGTTCTGAGTAAAACAGGTTCAGGGATAGTAATAGAACGAAGAGCCTGATAAAAATCTGTAAAAAGTTTTCTATCATTATCGTGGATATGCTTGACAAAAGAATTAAAGCAGGCCTTTTTGGATGGCTTGAGACTCATCATTCTGGTCAGTGACTTTGTCCAGATCTCCAGGCCGCTTTGAATATCAACCATCCACATACCATGTCTCGGCACCGGAAGCATGTGCAGTATATCGGGCTCATTCTGAAGTTCAGAGCTGCACAGGTAAGGCCGCTTAATACTGACTGCTGAAAAAAGAACTGCTGGATGCATGTCCAGAATTTCACATATCTTGATGGTCAGACTCATTGATGGGGCTGATTCTCCCCTCTCAATGCATCCGAGATGGTGCTGACTGACATCCAGCTTTTCTGCAAGTTTTTTCTGTGAAATACCGGCAATATTCCTGTAAAGCCTGATCTTCTGTCCCAGAGATTTAAGCATACTGCTCAATGAGATATTGCTGTTTAAAGTTTTGCATCAGCTAAGCTCCTTTTTGAAATCTTTATTAAAGGATAATGCACAGTCAGTTTGACTTTCATTTCAGCTTAAAGCTTATAAGTAACTAAAACCAAATTGTCAACAAAATCAGATGGTTATAATTTTCATAATTTTAAGATTTTTACATATGATTGATTCTCAATTTCCAGAAAAGTTCCGTCAAAGATGGGAACTTTACGCCTGGCACAGGGACTGTCCCTCGCTGTGTAAATTTTTCCATTGAAGCAAATTTTTCCAGGAATCAATGCAGTATCAATCTGTTTTATATTACCTCGCGGGGACTGTCCCAATTTTCAAATATGGGACTGTTCTTCAATGTGGAGGCGGCTTCCAGCCGCCTGGAATTAAATAGCCTGCAGGATGCAGGCTCCACTTTAAAGACAGTTACTCACAGGTTCGGTCCCGGTCCGCCGGGTGAAGCGCTTCTAAGTAACTACAAACGTATATGCAATAAATTCAGAGCATTACGGTTTTACGATACAGATTGCTTCGGTCGCTTAGGCTCCCTCGCAATGACAGGTTTTCAGCTACCACATCCCTGTCAGCTCAGGTGTCATTGCGAGCGAGTCTTTTTACCTCGTTGAATACACGCAGTGTAGGCGCAGCCATTCAACTGGGGCGAGCGCGGCAATCCTTGTTGCGAGCGAAGCGAAGCAATCTCGTGTTAAGGCTATTACCTCTTTTTTTGTGGCTCCAGCCACATTTTGAAGAAGTGGATGAAGCCGCAAGAGAAAAACGTTCCCAGGCTGGAGCCTGGGAACGAGGGGAAACTAAATCTTAAAACTTAAATCTTAATCCTAAACATAGACATAAGTTCTTTTAATTTTTCTGCCAAAAGAGAAAGTTCATCAGAACTACTTTGAACACTGGTGCTGGAATCTTTCATCTCTGTGGCATTTGAGCTGACTTCTGCAATCTCCCGGGCAACATCTCCTGTAACATTGGAACTCTGGGCTACATTGGCATTCACTTCCTGAATACCTGCAGCGGCCTGGCTTACATTTTCTGCAATATCTTTGGTGGTTACATTTTGTTCTTCCACTGAAGCGGCGATCATAGAAATTATTTCATCAATATCATTAATGATTTTATCTATCTGAAGGTTTTCAGTTACAGTTTCGTTTGCAGCATCCTGAATTCCCTGAATCTTTTCCTTAATCTCTTCAGTGGCCTGGGCTGTCTGCTGGGCCAACTCTTTAATTTCATTGGCAACCACGGCAAAACCCTTGCCGGCCTCACCAGCCCTGGCTGCTTCTATGGTGGCATTGAGAGCCAGAAGGTTGGTCTGGGACGAAATGGTCATTATGGTTTCAGTAACCTTGCTGATGTCTTGAGCTGCAGTGCCAAGGTTTCTTATCCTTTTAGAGCCAGTTTTAGATTTCTGAACAGCTTCTTCAGTTATTCTCCTGGCTTTATCAGCATTCTGGGCAATCTCTGAAATAGTAGCACTCATTTCTTCAATACCGACTGATACTGTATTTACATTGTTTGCGGACTGCTCCATGGCTGAGGCAACAGAACCCATATTGGCACTCAGCTCTTCAGCTGCAGCTGCTACAGTATTTGATTTCCCAGCTGTCTCCTCAGATCTTTGAGTCATATCCCGGGAGATCGAGTTGAGCTGGGTTGAGGATGAGGCCAGAGTTGAAATGGCAGTGCTTATTTCTTTGAACCTGGTGCTAAGACTGTCTACCATTTCATTCAGTGCTGCAGTCATTTGTCCTACCTCGTCTTTCTGCTTTGTGAACAGCTTGGTGGTCAGGTCGCCTTTAGACATCTTTCCGGCAAATGCGTTTATTGACTGCAAAGGAAGCACTACTTCGCGGCGCAGTATTATAAACATTGCCCCACTTAGAACCACAAAAACCAGAGCCAGCAGAAATATTACCATAACTGCCGCACGCATGGCCTCACTGATTCTTGCCTCAACAACCTGCTGCGGCATAGCCAGAACATGCAGACCTGTTAACCTGCCTGAAACATCCTCAAGGGGGGCTCCTATGGCAAAACGTTCGTTGCCGATAATATAAGGAGAGTCCTGAAATTTGCTCAGGTCCATTAGAGAAATGGCCTTGACTACATCTTCTGAAAACCAGTTATCATTGGCCACCCACATTTCACCTACACGCTGGTTGGATCTGAGCTGCGGTGCTTCAGAAACTGCTGCGTCGTTCACCAGGAGCAGATATTCCATTCCTTCTGCCTCATAGTCTCTGGAAACACTGCCCATACCCTGCAAAAACTGAATATACCCGGCAAGCTCACCTTTATGCCTGACTGGTGCTGCACCGCGAATAAAAACACCATCATGGTCAGATACAAAAGCAGCCAGAGCTTTACCCTGTGACTGAACTTCTCTTAAGACCTGGGCCGCAGGAGCGGATGTATCTCCATACTTACTAAGGTTCCAGCTGCGCAGAAGCGTGGAAAAATCAGGATTAAATATCTGCACCCGAATGCCGCCAAAATTGGACTGGCCTGAAAAGTATCTCAGTATCTCTGAAAACTCGTTCTCAAGGCCTGCCCGGTCCATATTACTGACCATTTCAGCAGTATGGCCGGATAATGCAAGGGAAAGCGCATTGGTCAGTCCAACATCAGTCTTGTTGGCTATTTGTTGTTCCAAGGATTCAACCATCATTGCATGGCTTTGTTCCTGAATCTGCGTAGATATGGCCGAACTCTGCTGAACATAGATCAGATAACTGCCCCCAAGCACAAGCAGAAACATGCCTGCAAAAAAGACCATGACCTTGGCATTGAGTGACTGATGGATTGATTTCACAATGTTCCTCCGAACCGAGTTATGAGTTATCTGCATTTCTTTGCTTTATGCAGACTATTTAGGGAGGGCATCTGCCAGATTTTTGTTGTGAGGGCATAAGTCCCAGCCATCACTTCACAAATTCCAACAATACTTAAAATTCAGACAATGTAAACAAACTAAAACATAGTATTTTTAAGAAATTTTTAATACAAAATTGTCATAATAGTGGCATTTTTAAAGAACCATAATTTAAATTCCATAAAATCAAGGCTTTACGGTTTTGCCATACAGATTGCTTCGGTCGCTTAGGTTCCCTCGTGGGTGACAGTTTTTCAGCAACTATTTGCTCATGATTGATGCACATTTGCCAGAAAATTTCCCTCAAAGATGGGAACCTTGCGCCTGGCACAGCTTCCTGCTCGGAGACTTACAGCCCGGAGGGGGACTGTCCCTCGCTGTGTAAATTTTTTCCTTTATGCAAATTTTTCCAGGAACCAATGCAGCATCAATCTTTTTTATAGTACCTTGCGGGGACTGTCCCAATTTCCAGAAAAGCGACAGACTCGTAAAGTTACCCACAAGTCCAGTCCCGGCCCCCCGGGTGTGGAGCCTCTAAGAAAATTAAACGTCTCTATAGTGTCAATTTAGATGATTATTTTGAAACAGGGCAATCCTGAAAACCTTATGCAC
Source organism: Desulfonatronovibrio magnus (assembly GCF_000934755.1). Lineage (NCBI taxonomy): Bacteria > Pseudomonadati > Thermodesulfobacteriota > Desulfovibrionia > Desulfovibrionales > Desulfonatronovibrionaceae > Desulfonatronovibrio > Desulfonatronovibrio magnus. Next base: position 14,815 of record NZ_KN882185.1, on the reverse strand, counting down.
CTGCTTTTACTTACTGAAGGCATCATCCATCTTTGCCTCAAGAGTTGCAGCAGTAAAAGGCTTGACAATATATCCGGATACCCCGGCCTGAATGGCTTCAACAACATTTTCTTTCAAGCCTTCTGCAGTGACCATGATAAAGGGAATGTCGTAGAATTCTTCGCTGGATCTGACCGTGCGCAAAAATTTTATACCGGACATTGCCGGCATGTTCCAGTCAGAGATAATGAGGTCAACACGATGCTTTTGAAGCATCTCCCAGGCAGTTGTTCCGTCATCAGCTTCGAGTATAGTATTGTATTTTAATTCTTTCAGAATTCCTCGGATAATTTTTCTCATGGTTGAGAAATCATCAACAACGAGAATAATCTTATCTTTGTTCATACTTCGTCTCCTAAGGTATCTACCAGATTCAACACTGCAGGGCATCAATGGTCTGTTGATACTCCTGCTGGCTATCCAGACTGATCAGTTCCAGATTATGACTGGTTATATTAAAATACGATGAGTATCCGCTGTCCAGCGAGTAAACTAACGTATCCACTCCTGTGCCAACCCCGTTCATCATGGCAAGATAATCCCCAAGGTGAACTGCATATGCAAGTGGCCTGCTTTCTTCCGGAGCCATGCCCGGAGAGTGATGCCAGGCAACAGCATGTCTGAGTGTTTCAGGCAGCTCCCATCTGATCATGAGCAAGGCTCCCACTTCTGCGTGGTCGGTATTTATTGTTTCCTGCTCTTTATGATTGTAATCAGCATGATCTCGCATTGCCTGCTCCACCAGTGCTGAAGCCTGCCCTGACAACCACTGGTCAATGACTGCCTTGCCGATGTCGTGAAGAAGACCGGCTGTGTATGCTGCTTCAGGGCTGAGTTGTGTCCTGGCAAACCTGGCAACCTCGCGAGCACTTATAGCAGTGTACAGACTGTGCTTCCATAAGGCGTCCTGCTCTGACACATAGCCTTCAAGAGGGGCATGATACATATCACCGGCGCTGCTATCTAAAGCAAGGCTTAATATAATCTTGTCTCCCAGAAAGGAAACCGCACGAGTTATGGAGTCCACTTTTTTCATTAGTCCAAATGCAGGACTGTTTACCGTTTGCATCACTCTGACAGCTAACCCGGGGTCAGTTTCGACAATACGCGCAATCTCCACCAGGCTTACCCTTCCATCCCCAAGGGCCTGAGTGAGTTTTCTGGCACTTTCCGATAAGGGAGGAACCTGTTTGACTGCCGCTGCTATTTTAAGAGGCATGCTCATAAAAGCTCGCTTGTTGTATTTTGTTTTATTATTTGCAAAAGTGGTATAATTATTTGTTATAAGTTCCAATCTGGTAGACCAGGTGATGAAATTACAACACGTCCTGTGCATACATCAACTTTAACAGTCCTGCTGATGCGCTCTCCAACATTACTGGCGGCTATGCGCATGTCCATACTCTTGAGAATCCTGGTAATTGCAGTTATATTGCGCTGCCCCACATTGAAAACATTATTTGGATCTGAAACACTGGCTCCGCCGGCCAGTTTAAAGAAATACTTTGCAGTGTTACCGTTGGCCCCAAGTTTACGCATATACTTGAGCAGAGCCGGCAAGCCTGTATCAGCAAAATGTCCGGGACTGACCCTGGCTTTTTCCGGATTAATGGATGAACTTGGCAGGGCAATATGAACCAGACCGACAAAACGTGCCTCAGGATCAAAAGCAATAGCTGCCACGCAAGATCCAAGGGCATAGGTAGTAATTCTTTTTGCGGGTCTGGTTGCTGCACCCATTTGACCAATACCAACAATTATATTATCCATGGAATGTTATGACTCCATTGCATATAATGCTTCGGAAATAGTGTCCGCGATGCGATCCAGTGGCACGAGGCGCTCTGCCCCTCCCCTTGCATAGGCCTCCCTGGGCATACCAAAAACCACGCTGCTGGCTTCGTCCTGGGCATAGCATCTGGCCCCGGCCTCGCTCATTCGAAGCATGGCATCAGCTCCATCAGAACCCATGCCAGTAAGCATTACGCCTACAGCATTGTTTCCAACATGTTCGGCCACTGATTCAAACAAGGCTTCCACAGATGGACAATGGCCATTGATTAGCATACCTTTCTGGACTCGGGCCAGGTAGATGCCTCCGGAGCGTTGAACCCGCATATGCATTCCACCGGGTGCCACCAGAATCCGTCCGGGTCTTATTCTGTCCTTATCATCTGCTTCCTTGACATCCATGGCGCTCAAGACATTCAGACGTTCAGCAAATCTTCTGGTGAATCCTGCGGGCATATGCTGAACTATAACCACGCCTGGAAAGCTTGCTGGAAAACGGGTAACCACTTCGCGAATAGCTTCAGTTCCGCCAGTGGAAGCTCCTATAGCCACAATTTTATCTGTTGACTCGGCCAGACTGCGGGCAGCAATACGCTGTCCAGGCCGGTCTGCTGAACGTTTCGATCGTACCACTTTGGCCCTTGATGCCGTGTACACCTTGGTACGCAATTCATCCATCATTGCATTAAGGCCGCGAGCCACATCCGCCTTGGGCTTGGAAACAAAGTCCACAGCTCCGGCTTCTAAAGCGTCCAGAGTGATCTGCTTGCCTTTTTCAGTAAGGGCACTGACCATTACTACCGGCAAAGGATACTGAGGCATTAGCCGGCGCAGGAACTCTACCCCGTCCATCCTGGGCATTTCCACATCAAGTGTCAGCACGTCGGGGCGCAAATGCACGATCTTGTCCCGAGCCTGATATGGGTCTCCAGCAACCCCCACAACCTCGATGCGCGGGTCCGCGTCCAGTCCCTGGCGCAGTATTTCCCTGACCAAAGCTGAATCGTCCACTACGAGCACCCGAATTTTTTTCATCATGTGTGCGTCCTTTGATAAACAGCAGGCTTTATGTAAATAAAATCTTTGCGAGCCCGGCTGATGCTCTCGGAATGACCAATAAACAAATACCCGCCCGGGATTAAAGACCGTGCCATTCTGGTTACCAGTGCATCTCTTGTGGGCTGATCAAAATAAATCATCACATTTCTACAAAAGATCAAATCAAAGGGGCGACGAAAAGGAAAGTGCTGGTTCATCAAATTGAAACGCCTGAAAGTGATTTCTCTTCTGATGTCAGGGCGAACAGTCCAGTCCCCACCTGCCTCCCTCTGAAAGTACTTTCTAAGCTGGGGCGATGAGACACCCTTAATCCGTTCCTGGGAGTACTGTCCAGCTATTGCCTTTTCAAGAGCTCTGGCCGATATATCCGTGGCCAGGAGTCCCGCATCCCAGCAGTCATATTCTGATCCAAAATAGTCCAGCATGGTCATGATGATGGAATAAGGTTCCTCGCCACTTGATGCTGCAGCGCACCAAAATCTCAAATCCTTGTGTCCTGTTTTATCTCCCCTGGCTTTAAGCTCAGGGAGAATTGTCTCGCGCATAAAATTAAAGTGCTCGGGTTCGCGGAAGAAAAAGGTGTGGTTTGTGGAAATACGGTTTGCCAAGGCATCAAGAAACTGGCCACTGGTATCCTTTTCCAGAAGCCGGCAATAGGAACTGAAATCCGGCAGATCCATTTCCCTCAGAAGTCCCTGCAGCCTTCCGGTCACCAGGGAACGCTTTTGTTCCGTCAATTGAATACCAAAGCATTTCCGGACCAGGTCGCTAATGATCCGAAAATCATGGTCGGACAGACGGGTGCATGGAAATCCTGTTCCCAAAGCCATTTGCCCAGTATCGACTTTTCTCGTATCACACTTCATTATACTGATCTCTCCTGTTCCTGAATAAGCTTGAAGTCTGGGTACCAGTCAGTTTCTCTGACCTTTTCCACCCTGGCTACCACGGTCTCACCTGTGGCCGAATGAAATAATATTTTTCGAGCCATAGTTCCGCCTACATCCTTTCCTGTCAAAGCAATCCCCAGCCTGTCCAGCACCTCCTCACCAACCTGCACGTTTTCCTGACCCAACCCGGGGACGTACCGTCCAGCCCCTGGATTTTCAGCGCCACCGAAAATGTAAGCTGTCAGATTCCCGGCTTCACATCCTGCTGCAAACAGCATTTTTGCCATAACTACAATGGCCGGAGCAGCGAATACAGTGGTTGAAAGACCATCCTGTCGTATGGGACGAATATAATGGCCCATGCCACCACACCTGCGACCAGCGTCATAAAGAGTCACCACAACCCCGGAAGCAGCTACAGCTGCCAGCCGTGTTGGCTCAGCAGGCACACTTACGTATCCAGGATGGAGATAATAATCACTGGTTTGAATGCTTTCACTCATTTCTAAGACTCCTTGCGCCGATCACGAGTCTTAACTGCATAGGCGGACAATTTGGATCTAAGCGCTTCTTGGAATTTCAAACTGTCATTCTGCTGATTGTAACATCAGGCTTCATGGTTCTGCAGGGCCGCAATCTCATCATCTCGCAATAACTTGCCAACATCCAAAAGAATGTTAACATCCTCACCCACTTTTCCCATGCCCAATATATAACGAGTCTTTTCGGACTGGCTTAACAGTGGAGGGGGTGACACATTCTCCGGCAAAATTTCCCGAACTTCCTGCACAGTATCCACGATCAAACCTACCACGCTACTGTTGATATCCACTACAATGACACAGGTTCGCTCATCATATTCACGAGCCGGCATATTGAAGCGTAACCGGACGTCCATAACTGGAATTACCTGTCCGCGAAGATTGATCACTCCCTTAACAAATTCAGGCATGTCAGGAACTTCGGTTATTTTTTGCACCACCACGATTTCGGTCACATAGCAGATCTCGATACCATAATCCTCGTCACCGAGACAAAATGTCAGGTAGCGGCTGGACAGGGTATCCTCATGCTCACCGTATACCTCGTCTTCCATCAAGTCAGTCTTATTCATAGTGCACTCCATTTTAGTAATAACTTACCGTTTCAACCCGGTAGAAAAAAACAAGCAATTTATTTAATCTTGTCAGTCTTCAGCCTTAAGCCTTAAGCCTCCCGCCTTCAGTCTTCAGTCTTCAGTCTTCAGCCTTCAGCCTTCAGCCTGAAAAGTAAAGTTATCGCCTAAACTTAACGCTTCATGTTTAAATTGGGTTGTGGGCACAGCCCGCATTAGTTTGTATTTCCCATGCTGCTGCGCGGGAACTTAAGGACCAGGGGCGAACATCCAGGGTCGCCCTGATTAATATTTCCCAAACTCCCTGTCATCTAATGGGATTTCCTGGCTTGGATTCACCACGCGCTGTCGATCCACCGGCTGGCCCTGTACTCCAGCCCATTGTCTATGAGCTGGAAAACTCATGCCTTGCCTGGCCTGACCATTTACGACCGATTGTTCCCTGGCGCTGGTTTGCTCATGGTTATTTTTGAGTCTATACCAGGCCAGCATTTCCTGAAGCTCCCTGGTCTGGCCTGACAATTCCTCTGCTGCAGATGCTGTTTGCTCTGCATGGGCCGTGTTTTTCTGAGTAACATCGTCGATCTGCTCAAGCCCCTGCCCCACCTCCATCACACCACGAGCCTGTTCAGTACTTGCTGCAGCTATTTCGGCCACAAGATCAGAAGCCTTGGTAATCCCTTTCGCTATCTCACTAAGCGCCTCAGCAGTCTGATTAGCAATGGCCGCTCCATGCTCCACCTTGATGTTGGACGATTCAATCAGTTCTTCAGTCTCTTTAGCCGCTCTGGCGCTGCGAGCCGCGAGAGAACGAACTTCTTCAGCCACCACCGCAAATCCCTTACCGTGCCTTCCGGCCCGGGCAGCCTCCACAGCTGCATTGAGAGCAAGCAGGTTGGTCTGAAAGGCAATCTCATCGATGGTCTTGATAATCTTGGCGATCTGCTGACTGGAAGCCTTGATCTCACCCATTGCCTCAACCATCTCATCCATTCGTTGGCTGCCCTTTTCCACAGCATCTCGGGCTTCAGCCGCAAGGCAGTTGGCTTGCTGTGCATTATCAGCATTCAGTTTGGCCTGGGACCCAATTTGATTCATGGACGAAGAAATTTGTTCCAGACTGGCTGCAGACTCTGTAGCCCCCTGCGACAAAGACTGGCTGGCATCTGATATCTGTACAGCCCCGGAGCCAACCTGCATAGATGCTTCAGTAACTTTGGACAGAGATTCATTCATACGCTCAACCATTTCCCGAAGGGCCTTACCCAGGGCATCTTGATCAGAAAGAACCTTCACAGAACCTGTTAAATCACCCTGAACAATCTGCTCAGCCAGGCGTTTTTTATCCTGTAAACTCGCAATCATTCGGTTCAGCTCATGGCCGGTTCTGGCAATATCGTCCTTGCCGCTAACTTTCATACTAAGATTTAAATCGCCTGCAGCCATTTGCCCGCAGATCTCGCGCATCCTGTAGAGGGAAGAACTAAATCCACGCAGCACCAGTAAACCCAAAACAATTGAAGCAAGAACTGCCAGACCGAGCATACCCATAGTCATTGTCATGCCACGGGCACTTTCAGCAATAAATCCCTGGGCACGAACAGCAATCGCATCCTGTTCCAGTGTAATAATCTGTCCGATGGCGTCCACATACCGGGTCACCAGGTCAAAGGTCTGGAGTCCATTTAGTTCGAAAACCTCTTTTCCACCGATCAAGTCTTCTGTCATAGTGCTGATCTCTATCCAGGTAGGACTTTGCCGAACTGTCTCCAAAGCAATGACCGCCTCTCCACCCAAAGCCAGTGCCGGGCTGTTCAGGTTAGCCTCCACTCCAGCCAGCAAACGGGCCAAAAGCAGCAACCGACCCTGATCCAGAGCGTCCGGCGCAGCCACACTGCGACTGAGGTTTGCCCGCAACAAACCAGCGTTTTCACGACCTTCTTCCAGCAAAATCAATCCGCTCATTCTTTTACCAAGTCCTCGAGCCGTTCTGGCGTCTGCTGTTTCACCGGCCAGGCTCAGGGCATCCCTGATAATCCTGGTATAAGCGGCAAGCACAACTGAAGCCTCATGGCCGGCATCAAATCCCTGCCGGGCATTGCGCAAATCAGAAACAAGACTGTTGGCCGACTCAACTGGATCAGAAGCAATCCTGGCCGAGCTTGCCTGTTTTATGAATATATTAGCTGCTGAATCGGTTTGGTCTCGCCTGCTTAAAACTATTCCTCGCTCAGCTCCGCCTGACAGGGCCAGACCCGAAATTCCCCGCTCAATCTGCAGTTCACGAACAAAATCTGAAGTTACATTTAAAAATTTGATATTAGCATCCATCTCTTGCAAGACTGCCCTTTCACGCAAGTTGCCAGACAATGATTGCCATGACTGAATAGCAAAAAAAAGAACCGGCAAAAAAATAGCAAGAGCAAGTTTAATTCTATAGTCAACCTGTAACCCCATATCATGTTCTCCTTTGCTCATAAAAAAATCGTGTTTAAAGCGATATCTGCCAGTAAACTCCGCACCTGTCTATGCACTCAAAACAGGTTGTGGCTGCACCTCATTCACCTCGTTCTTCCACCAGACCGGCCACGTCCAGAATCAGACTGACCTGACCGTCTCCAAGGATGGTACAACCAGATATGCCAGGAGAGTGTTCGAGATAGTCTGAAAGACCCTTGATCACAGTTTCCTGACGGCCCAGAATCTCGTCCACAAACAAAGCAATGATCCGCCTGTCGCATTCCACAAGGATCAGTATGCCCTTGTGGATCTCTGTGTTGTCCGGGTTCATGTTAAAACGTCGGTGCAAACGCAGTATTGGGTGGAATTCGTCTCGGATACGGACTGCTTCCTGACCGTCAGGTGTAACATTTATCCAGGAAGGTTCAGGCCTGAAAGATTCTTTAATTGTCAGCAGTGGAATGGTGTACCTGGCTTCTCCTACTCTGACCACCATTCCCTCGATAATAGCCAGAGTAAGGGGAATACGCAGGATAAACGTACTTCCCTGACCAGGCCTGCTGCGAATATCAATTCGGCCTTTTAGCTTTTCAATATTTTTCTTAACCACATCCATGCCCACCCCACGCCCGGAAACATCAGTGACTTTTTCTGCTGTGGAAAAACCTGGTTCAAAGATCAGCCGAAAAACCTGCTCATCCTTCCATTCATGGGTGTCTTCACCCACGAGAGAATTTTCCCGGGCCTTGTCAAGGATGCGCTCCCGGTTTAAACCACGACCGTCATCGCTGATCAGGATCCATACCTCGCCGCCCTCGTGACGACCCTCAATGGTGATGCTTGCCTGCTCATCCTTGCCGGCCCGGCAACGCTCCTCCGGGGTCTCGATTCCATGGTCTGCAGCATTGCGTATGATGTGCACCAGGGGATCGCCTATCTGTTCGATAACGGTCTTGTCCACCTCTGTACCCTCACCCACGAGCTTCAGTTCAATCTGTTTGCCGGACTTGCCGGCCAGGTCGTGAACCAGACGGATCATCTTGCGAAATGTTCCAGCTAAGGGAATCATACGGGCAGACATGACCACGTCCTGCAGATCACGGGAGACTCGACGCAGCATATGCGTAGCCCGTTCAAGGCCCTCACATTCAATACCAGCTACATGAGGATGACGGGTTACCATTGATTCAGCGATAACCAGTTCACCCACCAGATTGATCAGAGCATCCAGTTTATGGATATCTACCCTGATATCCTGGCGGACTTTTACCGGTTGTAATGGAGTGGAAGATTTTGGCGCAGGTTTTTCCGGAGTAAAAGCAGGCCGTTCAGGAGATGGCATGTCTGACTGCAATGCAGGTGAACCATTATCAGAACTAACTGGCAAAATATCATCCAGCAATTCCAAGTACAGGTCCAAGCCTTTGATTTCCCCTGTTGCACCTGAAGAAATTGATGAATTAGCTTCTCGCAAAACATCAATCAGCTTGAGCAGCACTCCGATTCCTTCATCCCCAACTTGCCTTTGACCATTGCGCATCAAGTCCAGAGCTGTCTCCATTCTATGGGCCAGACGCTCCATATGCGGGAACCCCATGAATCCACTGTTGCCCTTTATACTGTGCAAAGCTCGGAAAGCAGACCCGAGATCGTCTGAGACATCCTGATCCTTATTAATTTGTGCATTGAGCATGGCTGTTTCAGCCTGATCAATCAATTCTTCACATTCCTGTGAATAAGACTTGCGCATAGCGGATGTAATTTTGACCTCAGGCAAGTCTTTCTCTATAGAAACCTGACCTGGGTAATTTATATTTACTCCATCTGCATGATCTTCTTCCGTGGCAGATTCTTTCTTCTCACCATTATCCTGTTGGATATGATTAGTTTCTGAAACTGATTTCATCCCTGAAATCATATCCTGTAATTGCTTTATTATAGCATGTGTTTCATCTTCCCGGCCTGAATCCGATCCTTGCAGAGCAATGTTCTCAAGCAGAGATCGGATAAAATCAATGCTGAGGCAAAGACCTGTTACATGTTCATTTTGCAGTGCTTTTCCGCTTTTTCTAAATAAATCCAACAGCGTTTCAGCTTCATGGGTTACACCACTTATATTTGTCAGCCCTAAAAATCTGGCGCTTCCTTTCATGGAGTGAAAAAGCCTGAATACAGCATTAAGTGTCTCTTGATTTATTGCACAGGAATCGCCATCCTGGATCAATTCAATGAGCTTGGGTTCCACTTCGTCCAAAAGGTCACATGTTTCTGAGGTAAAACTGTCAATCAGATCTTGTTCAACCATTTTTTACTCCTTTAGTCTTGGACAGCATGAATGGAAGGGTCACATGCACTGCTGTCCCTTCGCCCTCAGTACTTTCCACTGAGATATTCCCGCCCAGCTGATCCACCAGCTTCTTAACAACGGCCAAGCCCAGACCCGCTCCCTGGTATTTGCGGGTGTAGGACCCTTCCACCTGGACAAAGGGCGCGAACAGGCTTGAAAGCTTGTCTTCCGGAATGCCCACGCCCGCCGCTCAGAATTTCCCGAATTCCTTGTCATCCAGCGCTATTTCCCGGCTTGGGTCCACGACTTCGCGGCGGTCCGCTTTCGGCTGCGAAACTCCGCCCCATTCATGGCGGACCGGAAACCTGGCAGCCGAAGTGGTGGTGTTGTGAGCTTGGCCGGTTGCCTGCTGTCCTTCGTCCTTCAGCCGGAACCGGGCCAGCATTTCTTGCAGATCTCTGGCCTGAGCTGACAGCTCCTCGGCTGCGGAAGCAGTTTCTTCTGCATGGGCCGTGTTCTTTTGGGTCACGTCGTCGATCTGCTCCAGTCCCTGGCTCACCTCGGACACGCCCCGGGCCTGTTCCGTGCTGGCCGCAGCAATTTCAGCCACCAGATCCGCAGCCTTGGTGATCCCGGAAGCTATTTCGCTCAATGCCTCGGCGGTCTGATTGGCAATGTCCGCACCGTTTTCCACCTTTTCATTGGAAGACTCAATCAACTCCTCAGTTTCCTTGGCTGCTCTGGCGCTGCGGGCAGCCAGGGAACCGACCTCCTCTGCCACTACAGCAAATCCCTTACCGTGCTGCCCGGCCCGGGCAGCCTCAACTGCTGCGTTAAGAGCCAAAAGATTAGTTTGAAAAGCTATTTCATCAATGGTCTTAATAATCTTGGCTATCTGCTGGCTGGAAGCCTTGATTTCTCCCATAGCCGCAACCATCTCACCCATTCGTTGCCCACCCTTGTCAACTGCTGACCTTGCTTCGGCCGCAAGCTGACTGGCCTGCTGAGCATTGTCGGCATTCAATTTGGCCTGGGATCCAATTTCAGTCATGCTCGAAGAAATCTGCTCCAGGCTGGCCGCGGACTCGGTGGCCCCCTGGGACAGGGACTGGCTGGCGTCAGAAATTTGGACCGACCCTGCTCCCACCTGGTGCGAGGCCAGACTCACTGCTCCAAGTGCCTGGTTCATCTGTTCAACCAGAGAGCGTGTTGTTTTGAAATTTGATAAATTCAGCTTTAGCCTTGATCACAGGGGCACGGTCTTATTCAAATATTGCATTGCAGCTTTTAGGAGTCTTTTGATTGGAAGCTGAAAGCTGAAAGCTGAAGGATTAAGGATTAAGGATTAAGGATGAAGGATGAAGGATGACAAGATTCAATAAATTGCTTGTTTTTTTCTACCGGATTGAAACGGTAAGTTACTGAACAATGGAGGGAAACATCATTGATTCTAAAGGTTACCTGAAGATTTAGCATTGTTGCTTAAAGAAAAAAGTCGATTAAACACCCTCTGAAAGTCCTCCCTATTAACAGGTTTGCCGATGTACTCATCCATTCCGGCCTCCAGGAACTTTTCCCTGTCGCCTGGCTGGGTATGAGCAGTTACTGCTATGATGGGAATATCTTTCTTTGCCCCTATGGTAGTTGACTCCCGGATTACCCGTGTTGCTTCAACTCCGGTCATGACCGGCATCTGAATGTCCATAAGGATGCAGTCGAATTCTTTTTCCTGTATCATGTCCACTGCCTCCTTACCATTTTCGGCAAGAGTCACTTTTTGTCCGTCTTTCTCCAGCATTCTTTTGATGAGCATCTGGTTGATGGGATCATCTTCAGCCAGAAGAATATTCAAGCTGCCTGTTTTTCCGGCTGGCTGAACTTTTGCATGAACATCCACAGAAGGTGCATTTTCAGGTATTTTGAAGGGCAGAACCACATGCATGGTGGTTCCTCGACCTGGCTCGCTTTCCACAGAAATATTGCCGCCCATCATGTTGACCAGCCGTCGAACTATGACCAGGCCAAGACCTGCACCCTGATACTGTCTGGTCATGGATCCATCCGCCTGGGTAAAAGGATGAAACAGCTTGTCTAACTTATCTTCAGGGATGCCTGTACCGGTATCAGTAATGGAAAATAAAATACGCTTATGGCCATTTTGCTGTAATACTGGAGATATATTCAGACTGACACTGCCATTCTCAGTAAATTTTACAGCATTGCCCACAAGGTTAAAAAGCACCTGCTGCACTCTGGTGTCGTCGCCTATAATTTTTGCCGGAAGGGAAGAGTCAAGAGAACAGTCAAATTCAATTCCTTTTTCTCGGGCAGGAATGGCATAGAGATCATTTAATGAATCACAAATATTTTTAAAGCTGAACTCTTTTTCCCGGATGATCATTTTTCCAGCATCAAGACTGGAAAGGTCCAGAATATCTGACAACAGCTGGGTCAGTCTTTCGGCTGAAACATTTCCCAGGTTGACCAGTTTCTCCTGTTCCTGACTCAGGCCTGTTGATAATAATAACTGCATCGTTCCCATTATTCCGTTCAGGGGAGTTCTAATCTCATGGCTCATGTTTGCCAGGAATTCGCTCTTGGCCAGGTTGGCAGCTTCGGCCTCTTTCTTGGCATTTATTAGATCATGCTCTTGTAATTTTCTTTCAGTTATATCCCTGCAAATTACATATGCACCTAAGTAGTTCTTGTTGGAATCATAATTAAACCTGGCATTATCTTCTCGCCAAATATAGTGACCTTTTTTATGCTTTATTCGAAAAGAATAAAGCAGTTCCTGTTTTTTTTCTGAAATTGCCTTGTAAATTTCTGGAAATATATGCCTATCCTCAGGATGAATAGACTCATAAATATCTTCTGTTTTTAGAGCAAGGATCTCATCAGAGTTGTAACCTAACTGCTTTAAATAGGCAGGTGAAGCATAACCGATTTGATAATCAGAATTAAAAAGAACAATTCCATCTGATGTATTTTCCCCAATTAGTCGGTATTTTCTTTCACTTTCTTCGGCCTGCTCTTTAGCTTGAATCAAGGCTTTTTGTGCCTGTTTGAATTCAGTAATGTCAGATGATATGATCCCAATGGCAAAAGTTTTGGCTTTTGAATCTGCAATAGGGAATTTTTTGGTCAAAAAAGTGCGCTTTACACCACCTGGAAAAATGACGGGTTCCTCTCGGGTAATAATTTCTCCACGCTTCAGCTGCATAGCCTTTAAATCGTCCTGTCTATAAGAATTGACTGGTTCAGAGTCTGAAGAAACACGAAAAATCTCTGCATCATTCTTACCAATCATTTCTGATACTGAATGCCGACCAGCAGCACGTACAAAGGCCATATTTGTCGCAATAACTCTGCAATCCAAGTCCTTGACTACAATAATGTCATTGTTATTTTCAACAAATGCCGCCAGAGCTATTTTTTCCTGTTCAGCCATCTTACGCTTATGGATGTCTGTGTGTGCACCAATCACACGCAATACCTTGCCCTGAGAGTCACGCTCCAAAGCCCGCCCGCGGGTGTATATCCATTGATAATCCCCTTTTTTGTTTTTAAGACGAAATTCAAGTTCGTAGGAAGACTTACGGCCATTGAGGTAGTCTTCAAAGGCCTGCTGAAATCTCATTTCATCATCAGGGTGAATGTTGTCAGCACAGAAACAACCGTAATTATTTATTTCATTTTGTTCATAACCAAGCATTTCAGAAAAGCGTTCCGAGCATTGAAATTCGCCGCTGTCCAGATTGTAGTCCCAAATGCCATCATTGGTAGCCTCTAATATATTTTGGAGATGCTCTTCTGCAGTCTTTCGAGCAGTGATATCCTGATAAAAACCCTGATATGCAATCACATTGTTCTCATGATCTCGTATTGCACGAGCATTTGCTAAAACCCAGAAAAATTGTCCGTTACGACGGCGAAAGCGGTATTCACGGTTAACCAGTTTACCTTTTTTCTCCATGCGTCTCATGTAGTCTTTCCTGTCAGATGGATTAGCATAGACTTGACTGGCGATATCAGTGATCGACTCAATCAGTTTTTCTGGGGAATCATATCCGAGCATCTGAGCCATAGCCTTATTGGCTGATAAAAATCGGTCTTCCGGAGTGGACGTGAAGATGCCGATGGGCGCATCCATCAGGATGTCATGTGGGTCGAAAAAACTGTTTGGATCAGACATAATAAAACCTCAAACTGTTCCCAGGCTGGAATCTGGGAGCAGTGGACAAGTTACAAAAAGTGTATCATTTCTCTGAGAGTAAGGTTCAACCTGTAGACCAATTCATCAGGCCTGTTTTAAATTTTCTATCAATTTCTGAAGTTCGCTTGCCTGGCTCGCCAGTTCACCAATAGCCTGGGCTGACTGATCCATGACATCAGCGGTTTCACTTGCTATGCGATTAATATCATCTATGCTTCTATTTACCTCTTCGCTCGCTGATGACTGTTCTTCCGTTGCCGTAGCAATTGAACTGACCTGTTCAGCGACTTCCCGGGCAAGCTGGACAATATTTTTCAGGGACTCACCGGATTTGTTTACCATTGCAGTAGCTTCTTCTACAGCGGTTACAGCTCTGTCCATGCCTTCAATATTAGTCTTTGCACCTTCTTGAATAGTTTGTATGGCTGTCCCTACTTCTTTGGTGGCATTCATGGTCTTTTCAGCTAGTTTTCGAACCTCGTCTGCAACTACGGCAAAACCCCTTCCGGCATCACCGGCTCTCGCTGCCTCAATGGCTGCATTTAAAGCCAAAAGATTGGTCTGATCTGCTATGTCTTCAATAACGTTCATTATTCTGCCAATCTGTTCGGCCTGGGTTCCCAGATTGTCAAGACTGTCCCCCATGTGTCAGGATAGATGTCGCCTTGGATGAATTTTGAGGGAGGGCCAAGAGGAGGCCCCCCGGGGGGCCTCCTCTTGGAGCCAAATATCTCTTTCATCCTATTTTTAATATCACAAGGGGCAGGAGTTATTTCAATGTCTTACTCTTTGCATTTTAAGGAAAATGTAGTCAAAATGGTACTTACAGGTTCTAATTCTCAAGCTCAGGTCGCCAAAGATATGGGAGTACCTGCGTCTACCATGCGATACTGGCTTAAAACAATCCAGCACCCAGGAAGTACCACGATGGCTAAACATGAAAAACGTCCCCAGGATTG
>NZ_KN882184.1:61550-74774 GCF_000934755.1 Desulfonatronovibrio magnus | reverse complement strand
CTCTGAGGCCTTTGCGGTTTAAGTGTTCTTGTTTTTTATGACAGAGTTTCAGGATTAAGTTACTAAAGTATTGCAAAAAAAGCAATTTGCAATTTGTAAAAATCAGGGTCAGAAAAATCTGTATCAGTAACTTACCATTTCAATCCTGCACCGAAAAACAAGAAGTTTTTTAACCTTGACAAGAGCAAAAAAGTCCAGGATGCGAATTCTTCAGCCTTCAGCCTTCAGCCTTCAGCCTTCAGCCTTCAGCCTTCAGCCTTCAGCCTTCAGCCTTCAGCCTTCAGCCTTCAGCCTTCAGCCTGAAAATCAAATTATCGCCCCAACTTAACGCTCATTGTTTAAGTTGGGTTGTGGGCAAACCCATCATGAAGAGTTAAACCATCTTCACCTGATATATCCCTGTTCTTCAAGAAACAGAAATACTTCCTGGGCTGCCTCTGTGGGGGTGAGTCTGGTTGTGTCTATGCTAAGTTCAGGACTTTGCGGGGCTTCGTAGGGATCATCAATTCCGGTTACGCCTTTAATGATTCCAGCCCTGGCCTTGGCATAAATACCTTTACGGTCTCTTTGCTCACAGATTTCCAGAGGAGTGGACATAAAGATCTCAACGAATCCTCCATAAGGAGAGATCATCTCCCTAACTGTGTGTCTGGATTCATTGTAAGGCGCGATGGGCGCACAGATGGCTATTCCGCGATTTTTAGTAATTTCAGAAGCTACAAAGCCGATACGCTGGACATTCAGGTTGCGGTGGTCCTTGGAAAAGGTCAGTTCGCTGGAAAGATTTTTACGCACGATATCACCATCCAAAAGGGTTACAGGTCTGGTGCGCATCTCCATAAACCGGACATAAAGTACTTTGGCAAGTGTGGATTTTCCTGATCCGGAAAGCCCGGTAATAAACACGGTAAAGCCTTGGCGATGCCTGGGTGGGTAGGCTTTTTTCAGCTCCTGAACTACTCCGGGAAATGAAAACCACTCGGGAATATCCAGATCATATTCCAGCCGTCTTTTGAGCTCTGCCGAAGATATTTCCTTGACCTGCATATTTTCCTGAACCTGATCAACAGGGAAATATTGGGCTTTTTCCTCTACATAGACCATGTTCTGCAGCGGAATCATCCGGATATCCACATCTTGTTCAAGAGACTGGATAAGTTCCTGGGACGCACCAGGAGAATAAAATCTCTCATGGTTGTTACCGGCAAATGGATCACCGTGGTCATCTTTGACCATAAAGTGGGTGCAGCCGTAATTACGTCTGACTATGGCCTCCAACAAAGCCTGCCTGGGACCGGCCAGCCTTTTCTCCAGCGGGATCAGGCCAAGCTGGATCATATTGCGGGGAAAGGTTTTGATAAATTCCTGATAGCAACGCACCAGTGTAAAATGATCCAGATCCTCTGGACCAGCTCTGCCAACTACAGGCTGAATAAAAAGATTGGCTCCAGCTTCTCTTGCTGCCTGAAGCACCATCTCTCTATGTGCACAATGCAGATGTTCTTCTGTCTGAAAGCCTGCAACTTTTCGCCATCCCCTCTGTGCAAATATGCGATGTGTTTCCGCAGGAGTAGTGCGCAGTTCAGCAAAGTCATAATGCAGAGGTAAATGCAGCCCTTCGATAGAACCAGCCACAAACCAGTCCTGCATTTCCTGGTAATGTTTTCTCACCCCGGGATGTGCTTCTGGATCATCAGTTCCATACACTGCGCGAGCATAGGTGGGTTTATCATGTTGCCATGTTTCAGATACCTTTAGTATTGCAAGCAAAAAGCCCTCTTCATCCCGCAATGCCAGATTAGTTCCGTGTTTTAATGTATCTGCTGCCTTCTGGGTCACATCTAAGCAGATGGGGACAGGCCAGACAGTACCGTCTGTCAGACGCATGGACGTAAGTACAGATTCATAGTCTTTTTGCCCCATATAGCCGGACAAGGGATAAAAAGCCCGGTTAAGAAGAAGCTCTAAATCACAAAGCTGTCTCTGATTAAGGTCAATGGAAGGGAATGCAGAAGCTTCCTGCCTGAGGCATTCAATACGCCTGAAATGAACTAAAAGATTTTCTGAGTGGGAGTTGTGCAAGGGTGACTCCGTGTGATGTTATTACTATCTGATGGAGATATTGGTTATCTGATCAACAAAAAAAAATCAATTACAAAAGACATTTGTTTGCCTTGGTCCGTCCCGGCTGAGCCAGTCCACTGCTTACCTTAAAAAAGGTGTATCTGTTTACCACATTATGCTACTTTCAGATAGAGTCTGCATCCTGATTTGTTTTCGCCATTGCTGCTTGTTTGACCAGTCCTGAGCCCGTTAGTGCCTTACTCCTGAACCCTGTCATAAAAAACAAGAAAAATGGTTTTGACTTACAGGCTCATGCTGGGAGTTTGCAGTATCAGAAAACAAATCAGGATGCAGGTTCACCTCGCACCATGGTGAATAGTTATAAAAAGGTAAACTTTTTCACAAGTTGTAATAATAAAAGCTGTTTTAACGTTCAGTTGACATAAGCATGCAATAAATGTTACAGATTTTTGCAACTTTTCACCATTCAACTGCCTTCCTGTAAATCGCAATGCAAAACACTGGCTCCCGGAACAAGTCCGGGGGTGACGGTTAAAGAAGATGTTTATTCTTTACCATCATTCCGAGGAAAGCCGGAATCCAAAAAATAGCTTAGCACAGAAGACAGCTTAGCGAGCAGAATAAAAACATGCTGAACAGATAATAAATTTTTAATATACTTTCCAGTATTTAATTGTTCAGGTATTCTTCCAGAATTTTACTTGTTATTGAGGAAATTACCAGTAAAAAATATGGAGAATAATTATGCAGGATCACTCTGATAATGAAATGCAGCAAAGCCCGTCCAGCCAGGCTCCAGGTCGTTTAATTAAAGAATGCGGTTTTACACTTCACGAAATAAATGAAATGTCTGCTGAAGAGATTCAGCTGAAGTTTTATGAGCTTCTTGAACACAGGACAGAACTTGAGCGGCAGAACCAGGCCCTTGTCCAGGACCGGGAAAGGCTTAAAAGATCCTGTGCGCATTATTATGAACTCTACGACAAAGCTCCCACAGGCTATGTTACTATCAGCACCAGAGGGAGGATTCTTGAGGCCAATCAGGCTTCGGCTTATCTTCTCGGAATGAATCGGGAAGATCTTACGGGTCTGAGATTTAGCGGATTTATTTATGCAAAAGATCATAAAATATTCTTACAGCACCGCAAAGAACTCTACAGATCCAGGCTGATGGGCACGGTGAAGACCTGTGAACTGCGTGTGGCCAAGCCTGGAGGAACTTTTTTCTGGGCTTGTCTTGAAGCCGCTGCTATCAGGCATATTGATGGTTCCATTGTCTGCCGGGTGGTGATAAACGACATAGATGAGAGAAAAAGGGCCGAAGAAAAGCTTTATCAAGCCCAGGAGCAGTTCAGGATAATGGCTGATGGCTGTCCGTTCATGATCTGGGTCTGTGATCATAAAGGTTGCTTAATCTTTGCCAACAGTACACATCTTGATTTTTTTGGAACCAGTCTGGAAGAAGTTCAGGGCAAAAAATGGCAGCCTCTTCTGCATCCGGACGACCAGGATGCTTATACCAGGAAGTTTATGAAGGCGCTGCGTGAGAGACGTTCTTTTGCAGCTACTGCCCGTGTTCAAAGGCATGATGGACAGTGGCGCTGGATCATGTCCAGAGGAGAACCTGAGTTTTCCGCTTCAGGAGAGTTTCTGGGCATGGTGG
Organism: Desulfonatronovibrio magnus; assembly: GCF_000934755.1. Classification (NCBI taxonomy): domain Bacteria; kingdom Pseudomonadati; phylum Thermodesulfobacteriota; class Desulfovibrionia; order Desulfovibrionales; family Desulfonatronovibrionaceae; genus Desulfonatronovibrio; species Desulfonatronovibrio magnus. The sequence continues at coordinate 71,026 of NZ_KN882184.1, read as the reverse complement.
GAAGCAGTCCGGATATTACAGAAATGGTTGAATCCAGGCAAGAGACTGAAAGAGTTAATCACCTTCTTCAGCAGGCACTGTCAGAAAGGGATAAGTTTTTTTCCATAATAGCCCATGATCTTAAATCTCCTTTTATAGGTTTTTTGTCCTTTATCAGGTTGTTGAATGAGAAATTTGAAAAATTCAGCCTGGAGGAGATTAAGAATATGTCAATGCAGATGAAACATTCCGCGGAGAATCTTTACAGTTTACTGGAAAATCTGCTGGAATGGTCAGTGCTCAAGCGTGATGCTGCTGAATATAATCCAGGTCTTTGCTGCCTGTCAGATGTGGTAAATGAAAATATCCAGCTTGTTCACCATCTGGCCGCGCTTAAAGATATTTCGTTTCAAAACAGTATTTCTGACGGCATGCAGGTTTTTGGGGATAAAACAATGCTCAAAATGGTTTTACGCAACCTGTTCACCAACGCAGTGAAATTTTCACCCCCGGGAGGCCGGGTGTTTGTTAAGGCGGAACCAATGGAATCCCTGGTTCGGATTTCAGTTGCTGATGAAGGTATTGGTATGAACCAGGAGACAATTAAAAAAATGTTTTCCATACAACATGCGTCCTCACGAAAAGGTACCAGCGGAGAAAAAGGCACTGGCCTGGGGCTTCTTCTGTGTAAGGAGTACACAGAAAAAAACAGAGGTGAAATCTGGGCTGAAAGCGCGCCTGGCAAAGGAACAGTGTTCTATCTCACTCTGCCGGTAACAAATCTGGAAGACAGTACCAGGAGAGCAGCCAGTGATTAATATCCTGATAGTTGACGACGACGAGCTTTTCAGTCTGGGGCTTTCAGACGCCCTGGCCGGCGAAGGTCGCCGGATTTTTTCAGCAGCCACCCTGTCTCAAGGCTTGAGGTCAGCACACTCCCGGGACATGGATATTGTCTTTCTCGACATGCAGTTTCCTGAAGGAAGCGGCATGGATATTTTGCCAAATCTTAAAGCACTGCCCAACTCCCCGGAAATCATTGTGATCACCGGCTCCCTGGAAGAGGAAAACGCTGAAACAGCCATACGGGAAGGTGCCTGGGATTTCATCAAGAAGACAAGCAGCCAGTTGGAAATGAAGCTTTCATGTGAAAGGGCTCTGGATTACCGGAGCAAACGCATGGCCCTTTTCCCGGTTCAGCGTGAAGGCATTGTCGGCTCCAGTCCTGGTCTTATGTCCTGTCTGGAAGAGACAGCCAAGGCAGCCAGAAGCCAGGCTGAAGTCTTGTTTACCGGGGAGACCGGTACTGGCAAAGAGGTATTTGCCAGGGCCCTGCACGCCAACAGTCCGCGCAGGGATCAGAATCTGGTAGTGGTGGACTGCGCATCCATGACTGAAACTATAGCCGGCAGTGAGTTGTTCGGTTATCGCAAAGGAGCTTTCACAGGGGCGACCTCTGATAAACCGGGTTTGATATATCAGGCCGACAAAGGAACTCTGTTTCTGGATGAGGTCAGTGAACTGCCCCTGAGTCTGCAAAAGAGTTTTCTGCGTGTTCTGGAGAATCAGACTTACAGGCCTTTGGGACAGTCCCATGAGTCTGTGAGCAATTTTCGGCTAGTTTGTGCCAGTAATCGTGATCTTCATGACATGGTCCGCAAGGAAGAATTCCGCGAGGATCTTCTTTTCCGGATTCAGACCGTGACCATCAATATTCCGCCCCTGCGAGACCGCCTTGATGATCTTGAAGATCTTGTAAGTTACTACCTGAGGGAAATATCCAGAGAACTAAGCCTCCCGCGCATGAGTGCTTCTCCTGATCTGACAGATCTTTTTGCAAGTTATGACTGGCCTGGTAATGTGCGTGAACTGGTCAATGTGCTCAAAGCATTGAGCGCGTCGGCGCCTCAGGAACGGGTGCTTTATCCTTCCCATCTGCCCCGAGATCTGCATGTCATGTTTCTCAAACACGCTAACCGATCAGATCCTCACACAACTATTGGCAAGCCCATGGCTGATCCTGTTTCCGCAGCATTAAAACAGGAACTCCTTGATCATGACTGGAAGTCTTTTTGCAAATTCAGCAGGGCTGAATACGAAAAGAAATACCTGAAGAATCTGATGAAAGTCTGCGATAACGACATAGACAAGGCAATGATTCATTCAGGCCTTAGCAAGCCCAGGCTGTACAGTCTTCTTAAGAAGTACAGCATTCCCCGCCCATCCAGGATCGATAAGAGCAGACAGTCCACATAGCCGGCCTGAAAAAACTGCTTAGCTCATATCTAAACAACCTTTATTCCATACCACATACCTTCATAATTCTCTCACGCTCTGCAAAGGGAGCATGTTCCGGACACGGGAGCATTACGCGTTTCTGAAAAGTTAATCAGAGACTGTCCCGAATCCAGGGACAGCCCCGTGCCAAACCATCATTAACAGCTTTAACTCAATAATAGATATAATCAACAGCTCATATCTTTATTGTTTTCATAAGCGCTATAATGCTCGCCTGAAACTATCCGTATTTGCTGAGTGACTGTTTAGCGTAAGTTACCAAAGTATAAAGACGGTAAACACCCTGCCCATATTCTTGTTTCTTGATAATTAATTCTTGTGAAATAAGATTTTATTGGATTATTGTGCATTTTTATCCATAAAGTGCAGTTATTTCAAGATGTTATGTTTTGATGCCCGTATTGGCAGGGTTTATGAGAAATGTCTGTGATTACAGGTAGTTACATGTATATTTTTGGCTGGCATTGTTATTGAAGGAGGCTACTTAATATGGGGCATCTCCTGTTTTCGCTGATCATCATTTTTTCTGACCCTGAATTTACTCACAGAAAGCTGTTGCCAGTTTCGCTATTTGCTGGATGGAGATAAGCCTCAGCACGTTAGAGATTGCCGCGCTCGCCCCAGTTGAATGGCTGCGCCTACACTGCGTGTATTCAACGAGGTAAAAAGACTCGCTCGCAATGACACCTGAGCTGTCAGGGATGTAGTTGCTGAAAACATGTCACCCACGAGGGAGCCTGAGTGACCGAAGCAATCTGTATGGTAAAACCATAATACTCTGTATTTATAAGCTCCTCACCCGGGCGGACCGGGACCGAACCTGTGAGTAACTGAAAATGAGTCTCCTCTATGGACATTGGGACAGTCCCCGCGAGGTACTATAAAAAAGATTAATGCTGCATTGGTTCCTGGAAGAAATTTGCTTTGATGAAAAAATCTACACAGCGAGGGACAGTCCCCCTCCGGGCTGTATGCCTCCGGGCAGGAAGCCGTGCCACATGTAAATGGCTAAACTATTACGAAAATTTAAATCGCAAAGGCCGCAATGCCATAACTCTGTTCTCAATCTGTTAGGTTTGTAAATATGTATGATAAATGTATTTCAGAGCTTACTCCATCAGGCAGCACATTTACCTGCAGGAATTGCCCTGACTATGACTGCCCTAATCGTATGGGCAACGGGTTGTTTAAGCTGTCTGTTGAACTGCAGGGACCTGTTAACAGTCCTCCGTTTGTGGCCAGACTGTATCTCAGAAAAGGCAGGCTTGGAAGATTCAGGATTCAGTTACAGGAAAAGAGAAATCAAAATCTGAATATATTGTATGGAACACTTAATGTGCGCTATGGCGATATTATTGAATGGAGCAATAATGGAGTTCGGTCTCTGGGTATAATTGATGAGAACGGGGGGTTAATAAAATTTGACATGTTATATTCGTGTGTCTTGTTTCATGAATCGTTAAAAAACTATCTTACAAGCAGGAAAATTAGGCACATCATAAGATATATAGCCCTTGAGAAGGAAAAAAAATTCCATGCGGATAAAAAAGGCTAATGCGGGCTGTGCCCACAACCCAAATTAAACAAGGATCGTTAAGTTGTGGCTATAACTGGATTTTTCAGGCTGAAAGCTGAAGGTGGAAAGTTGAAGGCTGAAGGCTGAAGGCTGAAGAATTCGGATTTTGGACCTTATTGGTCTTGTCAATGATTAAAATTTTCGTAACTGTTCAGCAAGATCAATAAGAAGACCCGGACCCCGGATCAAGTCCGGGGTGACGGTTAGAGCAAATAGTTGGCCTTTTTCGTCATTCCGGCGAAAGCCGGAATCCAGGGTATTTTAATAATTTTATAGCTAATGTGGTGAATAGATACAAATTTTCTTGCTTTTTATTACAGGCTTGGAGCGGTAAGTTACTAATATTTGTCCATAATAAGAGGTAAAAACACAGCAAGTTAGCAGGAGCATGAAAAATGTGTAACAACTCAGCAATTTACATGCGGCATGGGGACTGGCTCTCTGAGCTTACAGCCTTCCTAAAAAGAAGGCTAATCTGTTACACAAACATCATATGCTGAATCACCTCTGACATCAAAGTAAAGGAGGCAAATTATGATAGCAGGCACTATTCGTGATCTTCTGGATCAGGCGGGCATCACTGTCAACGGAAGCAAACCCTGGGATATACATGTCTATGATGACCAGTGGTACAAAAGGGTGTGGAAAGAAAAGAGTCTTGGTTTTGGTGAGTCATACATGGAAGGTCTGTGGGACTGCCAGCGCATCGACCACATGGTCTGCCGGCTTTTTAAAAGTGATCTTGTGGCTCAGGTTCGGGGAAGCATAACATATCAGATGCAGTTTCTGGCCGGGATTCTTTTTAACCTCCAGTCCCGCATGCGCAGCCGCATTGTGGCTGAGCGTCACTATGATCTGGGCAATGACCTGTATTTTTCATTTTTAGACCCTTACCTTCAGTACAGCTGCGCGTATTTTGACGATACAGATGATCTTAATGAAGCACAGCAGAAAAAACTGAATCTTATAGCAAAGAAGCTTGCTTTGAAGCCGTCGGATACTCTCATGGATATAGGCAGTGGTTGGGGCGGTCTGGCTCGTTTCATGGCAGAAAAACAGGGTTGTGAAGTCACAGGAGTGAATATTTCCAAAGAACAGCTCAAGCATTCCAGGGAGCTTTGCAGAGGCCTGCCGGTTAAGTTTTTTGACCAGGACTACCGCACAGTAAAAGGCAAATATGACAAGATTGTTTCAGTGGGTATGTTTGAGCATGTGGGGCAGAAAAATTATCGCGATTACATGAACGCAGTTGATTCCTGTCTCAAGGATGACGGAATCTTCATGCTCCAGACCATCGGGTGCAATGAATCCAAAAAAACATGCGACCCCTGGATTACCAAATATATTTTTCCCAATGGAATGCTGCCTAGCATATCCCAGGTTGCCAGTTCAGCGGAAGGTCTTCTTAATATTCAGCACCTGGAAAATCTGGGTCCTCATTACGACAGAACGCTTATGGCCTGGCATTCCAATTTTCAGAAAGCCTGGCCTGAACTTTACAGAAAAAACAAGAAATACGACCAGCGTTTCAAGCGTATGTGGGAGTTTTACCTTCAATCCTGTGCCGGAGGATTCCGGGCAGGAATCAATCAGTTGTGGCAGATAGTCATGACCAAACATTTACCGGAGAGAAAGAGCTTATGAATATGGAAAATAAGAACTTTGAAATTGCAGAGAAGGCTGATTGTTCAGATCAAAAAGTTCTGTCTCAGAAGGTCCAGGAAATAGCAGGCACTAAAATGGAATCCAGCGACAAAGGCTTCGGCAGTGCTGACGGGTTTAGTGTATATATGCGGAGACTGAGCCATTACCCCGTCACGAGCGCAGAAGAGCAGCTGGAGATGGCCAGAAGATATCAGGACAAAGGAGATCAGGATGCCGCCTGCATGCTCGTCTATTCCAACCTGCGGCTGGTGGTGAAAATTGCCATGAAATATCAGCGAAAGTGGATGAACAACAATCTGGATCTGATTCAGGAAGGTAATGTAGGGCTCATGAAAGCTTTACAGAAATTTGATACTCAACGGGGCGTAACATTTTCTTATTACGCTTCGTTCTGGATCAAGGCCTATATCTTAAAATATATCATGGACAACTGGCGTATAGTTAAAGTCGGGACCTCTCATGCACAGCGCAGCCTGTTCTACAACCTGAGCAGGGAAGAGCAGCGCCTGGAGTCCCAGGGAGTAAAACCTGATTCAGAGACAATCTCAAAAATACTGGATGTATCTGAGTCTGATGTTGTGGAAATGGGGCAGATAATGGGCAGCCATGATCTTTCTCTGGATATGCCATACAAAGGTGATTCCGATGTTGCCCCCAAAGATATTCTGCCCACCACGGATGAGGGAGTTGAAAATACATATCTGCAGAAGGAAACAGCAGTTTTCTTGAGAGAGAAAATCAGGGAAATGCTTCCTGAACTTAATTACCGGGAAAAAGACATAATCAGATTGCGGCTCATGGCGGACTCACCCCTTTCACTGAGAAAAATCGGTGAAAAATACCATATTACCAGAGAAAGAGTGCGCCAGATTGAATCAAAACTTCTGGGCAAGATAAAAGGTCATATTCAGGATGATCGGGATGACTTTTCAGCAGAGTGGATTGGAGGTGTTTGAAAGGATTATTTTAGCCATCAATTATATATCATTACTTTCAAACGCTGTCAGTATTACATTTTTTGCTTTTTGCCTGCTTGAGCCAGGGGGTATCAGTCCATATCAAGCTCAAACAGGCATAGCCAGTCAGTGCATCAGCTTGGCATTACCTGATTGTTTACCGAGATGATGCAAATGATTGCTTTAATGAACCAATACAGGAGTTTTTTATGAATGTTCAGACCATCCCGGAGCTGCTTTCATCCAGAGAAATTGATGAGAACCATGAGGCTGTCATCGTATTTTACAGGGATTCGGTGGAGACCATTTCTCGAAGGGATATATTTCAGCGTTCAGGTCAGCTCTGCGCCGGCCTGATTGAAGCCGGACTGGAAATCGGGGACAGGGTTGTTATTATGGCCCCCAACAGTGCTCACTGGGTGGTAACCGCCCTGGGAGTAATGTACGCAGGCGCGGTAATTGTTCCCATTGATACCCAAATGCCGGGTGAAGACCTTGAGCACGTTCTTTCAGACTGCGAGCCACAATTTATATTCACCACTTCGGAGCTGAAGAAAAGAATAAAAAAAACCCCTGAAAACGTACAGGTCAGACTATTTGATGCAGAAGAAGATGATAAAAACAGCTGGAAAGGACTGCTTAGTTCAGAAACAGCCAGGCCAAGAGCGAAAAAGGATGATCTGGCGGCAATTTTTTATACTTCCGGCACCACTGGTCCGCCCAAAGGGGTTCCCCTTACTCACTTTAACATAACCAGTAATATGGATTCCCTGAAGCCGGAACGTTTTATTAACCAGCCTGACAGGATGCTGGTTCCTCTGCCTTTTCATCATGTCTATCCATTTACAGTGGGTCTTATGGCTGAGCTTATGATCGGAGTGGCCATTATTGTGCCCTATTCCTTAGTGGGACCGCAGATTCTAAGGGCTCTGCGCCAGGGCAAAGCCAACGCCATGCTTGGAGTGCCCAGACTGTACGAAGCCATATGGAATGCCCTGGAAGGAAGGGTTTCCGCGCGCGGCAGAATTGCCTCTGCATCGTTTAAGTCAATGATTAAAATGTCAATGATTTTTCGACAATATTTGAATATCAGAATTGGAAGGTATCTCTTTTCCCGCCTTCACAAGAGTCTGGGACCGGATTTGCGTCTAATGGTCGCAGGAGGTGCGGCCCTTGATCCTGATCTGGGAAGAAAATTTCAGGCTCTTGGGTGGGAAGTGGCTACAGGATATGGCCTGAGTGAGACCTCGCCTATCCTTACTTTTAATCCTCCTGATGAAATCAGGCTCGAAAGCGCGGGCAGGGCTCTTAAGGGCGTGGAGCTGTCCATAGATGATTCAAAATCCCAGGACAAAGTCGGGGAAGTCATGGCCAGGGGGGCCAATGTATTCAGTGGGTACTGGAACCTTCCGGATAAGACTGAAGAAGTGCTGGACCAGGACGGCTGGTTCAGGACCGGGGATATGGGCAGCATGGACAAGGAAGGATTCCTGTATCTGAAAGGCCGGAAATCAGCCATGCTTGTTCTTTCAGGCGGAGAAAACGTGGATCCGGAACGGGTTGAAAAAAATCTGACCCAATCCGGACATATTCGTGAGGCCGGGGTGCTTGAAGACAATGACCGCCTGGCAGCAGTGGTTGTTCCGGAAACGGATTTAGTCCGTGAGGTGAGCCCAGACAAAATTCAGCAGCATGTTGAAAAGACAGTTCAGGAAGAATCAAAAAATTTGCCCAGTCATCACCGTCCATCTGTTTTGCGCATCACCATGGACCCACTGCCCAGAACCCGCCTGGGGAAACTGCGCAGACACAAACTCAGCGAGCTGTTTAAGAGCCTTAAGGATAGTGATGTGGCATCAGAAGCAAGTCCTGAACCAGTTTCTATTGATGCAATGTCACCCGAGGACCAGCAGCTCCTGTCTGATCCAGCCGTCAGAAGTACCTGGGACTATCTAACAAAGCAGTATGATGATCAAAGACTCTCTCCTGACAGCAGCCTTTCCCTTGATCTAAGCATAGATTCCCTTAACTGGGTTGAGCTGACCATTGCTCTTCGGGATAATGCAGGAGTCGAGCTGGATGATTCCGCTGTGGGCCGGGTGCAAATCGTGCGGGACCTTTTGCGCGAGGCTGCAGGAGCTGCCAGTGCAGGGACAACAGGAAAAGATCTGGTTGAAGAGCTCAAGGAGCCTGAAAAAATGCTTTCATCTGAGCAATTGAATCTTCTTAAATCCCCGGGCAAGACTCGTCGGCTTGTTTCTTCCATAATATACGGGATAATACGCCTGCCTGCCCGGCTTTTTCTGCCGGTAAAGATCAGCGGCAGACTTCCGGAAAATGTTCCAGTGATCCTGGCCCCAAACCACCAGAGCGCCCTTGATCCCCTGGTTATTATTACTGCCATGGACAGGGATAAATTGAAATCTTTTTACTGGGCCGGCTTTTCAGGATTGTTTTTTACCAATCCCCTGACCCGCTGGCTCAGCCGCATAGTACGTTTGTTGCCGGTAGATCCCGGGGCCGCACCCCGTGCAAGCCTGGCCCTTGCAGCCTCTATTCTCAAGCGTGGAGACGGACTTATCTGGTTCCCAGAGGGTCAGAGAAGCCCGGATGGAAAGCTGCAGGAATTCAAATCCGGCATTGGACTGATTCTGCGGGCAGAGCCTGTACCGGTAATACCCGTATTTATTAAAGGAACCTGGGATTTGATGCCGCCAGGACGCCTGCTGCCCCGTCCGGGGAAGGTCGAGATCATTTTCGGCGAACCTGTAAGTCCGGAGGAATTTACCATGGACGAGGCTGAAATAGCAGATATGATCCGTTGGAAAGTTGAGGCATTGAGTAATAAATGATTCAAACCATAATACTAACGCGGATTGTACCCGCAACCCAAATTCAACAAGCATCGTTAAGTTGTGGCGATAACTGAATTTTTTAGGCTGAAGGCTGAAGGTTGAAGGCTAAAGGTTGAAGGCTGAAGGTTGAAGGCTGAAGGCTGAAGG
>NZ_KN882184.1:0-61435 GCF_000934755.1 Desulfonatronovibrio magnus | reverse complement strand
AAGGCTGAAGGTTGAAGGTTGAAGGTTGAAGGCTGAAGGCTGAAGGTTGAAGGCTAAAGGTTGAAGGCTTAAGGCTGAAGGCTGAAGGTTGAAGGTTGAAGATAGGCATTCCTTGTTCCCAGGCTGGAGCCTGGGAACGAGTGGTGTAAGTTACTCGCAGGTTCGGTCCCGGGCCGCCCGGGTGAGGAGCTTCTAAAGGTCGGACAGTCCCAATGCCCAGCGACTGTCTCAGCTTTTGCCTGAAGTTTCTTGCTTTTTGTTGCAGCAACGAATGAGTAAGCTACTAAAAGAAGATGTCTGTCTTTGCCCGTGTTCTAAGAGAAGGGCTGGATTTTGTGAGTTATTAATGCAGATCATAGTGAGTTAGGAGGGATTTGATCATGTTTGAAACCAGGAAAGAAGACATAAAAAGAATTAAAGACAGGATTGAGCACAGGCATGCTGAAGTCAGCAGGCTGGCTGGAAAGGCCATTCAAGCAAATTCCGGTAATGAGATTGAATATAAGCAGTTAATGGAAAGCCTGGTTATCAAGCATCAGGAACTCAAGGACAAAATTGCAGAATTGGAAACAGTCAAATCATCCCTGGAAGAATTAGAAACTCAGGCTGATCTGATGTGGGAAGCTTTGCTGAAAAAATACGATAACGCCCAGTCAATCTTTGAAAAAGAAATTGGGGAAAATACTGTATTAAACCAGTTTCCGCGCCGCTTAGAAGATGAGTAATCCATGTTGGAGCCTGCTGTTATGGAAGAAAAATTAATACTGTTGCGACATGGTGAGAGTTTATGGAACAGAGAAAACCGATTTTCCGGATGGACGGATGTCGATCTTTCAGAACAAGGCATTGCTGAAGCTCAGGAAGCAGGTAAGATTCTTAAATTCAAAGGTTATTCTTTTGATATTGCTTACACTTCCGTCCTCAAACGCGCTGTGCGTACTCTTTGGATTGTTCTGGATGAAATAGACCAGATGTGGATTCCAGTTGAACGTTCATGGCGTCTAAATGAGAGACATTACGGGGCATTACAAGGTATGTATAAGGAGGAGACTGCAAAAAATTTCGGAGAAGAACAGGTTTTCCTCTGGCGCAGAAGCTATGATATCCGGCCGCCGGCTTTGAATAAGACTGACAAAAGGTATCCAGGTTATGATCCGCGTTACCGGGAAGTGAAAAATAGCGAGCTACCCTTGACTGAGTCTTTGAAAGATACGGTCGAGCGCTTCTTGCCCTATTGGCACGGATCAATTGCTCCTGATCTCAAAGCAGGGAAAAAATGTATAGTGACAGCTCACGGCAATAGTCTGCGTGCACTTGTTAAATATCTAAACAATGTATCGCATGATGACATTGTCTCGCTGAATATTCCTACAGGAATACCACTGGCATATGAACTGGATGAAGATTTGCGACCTGTTAAGCATTGCTATTTGGGTGATTCTTGATTTGTGGCGTGGATGACAGAGGCTGTTGAGGCCTATCCAGAGCAGCTGGAAGGAAAGGATCAGTCAGCAGTCAAATCCAGTCAATTATTGTTACATGGCATCAGATATATAAGCCTTATTTAATAAAAAATGGATTAAATATAGGAAATTCATCACAGGAGGTGGAAATACAATGAACAGCAGTAAACAGGAAGAATTTGTGTTGTGGTTTGAAGATATTGGTTCTGATGATCTTTCCAGAGTTGGAGGCAAGAACGCCTCTCTCGGAGAAATGATCAGTGCTTTGAAAGAGCAGGATATTTCAGTTCCAGACGGGTTTGCCACAACAACACAGGCATATTGGAAATTTATTGATGAAAACAGGATGAAGGAAAAACTCACCAGTTTGCTTGATGACTACCAGAAAGACAGGAAGTCCCTGAAACAGACAGGCAAAGCCATTCGCAAGCTCTTTAATGAAGGTGATATGCCGGAAGATGTTTCCAGGGCCGTAAGGGAAGCTTACTCGGAACTAAGCAAAAGGTACAGTACTGACGCAGCGGATGTAGCGGTCCGTTCCAGCGCTACAGCAGAGGACATGCCTGAAGCCAGCTTTGCCGGCCAGCAGGAGTCTTTTCTAAACATTACCGGTGAGGACTCTCTAATGGAGGTGTGTAAAAAATGTTTTGCCTCCCTGTTTACTGACCGGGCCATAGCCTACCGTGAAGAAAATAACTTCAAGCACATGGATGTTGCTTTGTCTGTAGGTATACAGAAGATGGTCCGGTCAGATCTAGCTGGTTCCGGAGTATTGTTCACTCTGGATACTGATTCAGGGTTTCCTGATGTAGTGCTCATCAATGCTGCGTGGGGGCTTGGTGAAAACGTTGTTCAGGGTACGGTCAATCCCGACCAGTATACAGTTTTCAAACCATTTCTTGGTAAAGAGGAAATTGATCCCATTATTGAGAAGACGCACGGGTCCAAGGAAAAAAAGATGGTTTACGCGGACGCGGGCAAAACCCCCACCAGAAATATTAAAACCACGCAAAAAGAGCGTGATTCTTTTGTCCTGACAGATGATGAAATTGTACAGCTTGCCCGCTGGGGCGCTGCAATTGAAAAGCATTACGAGAAGCCCATGGACATTGAATGGGCCAGGGAAGGTGAACATGACCACATTTATATTGTCCAGGCCCGGCCTGAAACTGTGCACTCCCAGAAAGCTGCAGCTACCCTTAAGACTTACAGGCTCATGGAAGAGGGAAAGCGTCTCTTGACCGGCCTGAGCATCGGGCAGAGCATTGCCACGGGTAATGCCGCGGTGATTAAAAGCGCGGATCAGATAGGCAAGTTCAAGGACGGTTCCGTACTTGTAACCACCATGACAGATCCGGACTGGGTGCCCATCATGAAAAAGGCTTCGGCCATTGTTACTGAGCTTGGGGGGCGTACCTCTCACGCGGCCATAGTCAGCAGGGAAATGGGCATCCCGGCCATTGTCGGAGCAGCGGATGCCACCACAACCTTGAAAAATGATCAAAAAATTACAGTTTCCTGTGCTGAAGGGGACAAAGGCTACGTATATCAGGGGTACCTTGAGTTTGAGGAACAGGACCTGGATCTTGAAAAGGTTCCGGACACAAAGACCGATATCATGCTCAACATAGGCGCCCCTGAAGCTGCCATGCGCTGGTGGAAGCTGCCCTGCAGGGGTGTTGGTCTGGCCAGGATGGAATATCTCATCAACAATGTAATCAAGATTCATCCTCTGGCCCTGACCAGATTTGATAAGGTGAAAGACAAAAAAGCCAGGTCCAGGATAACGGAGCTGACCCGTGGTTATGAAGACAAGGAAGAATATTTTGTGGAGCTTCTGTCCCGGGGTATTGGTGTAATAGCTGCTTCCAGACATCCTCATCCGGTAATCGTGCGCATGAGTGATTTCAAGACCAATGAATATGCTGATCTCATCGGCGGCAGGCAGTTTGAGCCTGATGAAGAAAACCCCATGCTGGGCTGGCGCGGTGCGTCCCGCTATTACAGTGACGAGTACAGGGATGGATTCGCCCTGGAATGCCGGGCTATACGCAGGGTCCGCGAGAAGATGGGCTTTGCCAATGTGGTGATCATGATTCCTTTCTGCCGGACACCTGCGGAAGCTGACAGGGTCCTTGAAGTTCTTGCTGAAAACGGACTGCTGCGCGGGAAAAAGAATCTTGAGGTTTATGTCATGGCGGAGATCCCCAGTAATGTCATTGAGGCGGAAGCCTTTGCCAGTCGATTTGACGGGTTTTCCATCGGCTCCAATGATCTTACCCAGCTGGTTCTGGGCATCAGCCGCGATTCAGAAAAACTGGCTCACCTCTTTGATGAAAGCGAAGAATCCGTCAAACGTATGATCAGCATGCTCATTGAAACCGCACACAAGCATGGGAGCAAAGTGGGCATCTGCGGCGAAGCCCCCAGTAATGACAGTGAATTTGCCGCCTTTCTGGTTGAAGAGGGAATTGATTCCATTTCTCTCCAGCCGGACAGCGTGATCAGGGTTATTGAGCGGGTGGCCGAGCTGGAGAGAAGTGAATAACTTGAGAGTTAAAGATGAAAAATAAACAGGAACTACAGGAAACAGCATGGCATACTAAGGACAGCAGCGACTTGTTGTCTGAATTTGAGACCGATAAACAGCAAGGTCTGTCCGGAGATGAGTCTAAAAAACGCAGGGATAAATACGGTCCCAACAAAATTCGCACAGGGGAAAAAAAATCCTGGTACGTCATCCTGCTGCACCAGTTTACAGATCCCCTCATCTATATTCTGCTCATAGCTGCTGTTGTATCTCTATTCATACAGGAAATCATCGATGCCTCTGTCATCATGGCAGTGGTCATACTTAACGGCGCCATCGGCTTTATTCAGGAAACCCGTGCCCGCAAGGCCATTCAATCTCTTGCCGAGATGAGTGCTCCCAAGGCCAAAGTCATTCGGGACGGACAAAAGGAGGAGATCAACAGTGAGGATGTTGTACCCGGCGATATTGTTGTCATGGCCTCAGGGGGAAGTGTTCCGGCTGATTGCCGCCTGCTGGAAGCCAGAGATCTGGCAGCTGATGAATCCGCTCTGACCGGAGAATCTGAGCCTGTAAGAAAGCAGACCGAAGCTGTGGATGATGATAAGGCCGTTCCCGGAGATCAGTACAGCATGGTTTTTGCCGGAACCCATATCACCTCAGGCCGGGGCAAGGGTATTGCGGTGCGCACCGGAGAAGTAAGCGAACTGGGCCGCATTGCTGAGAAGACAAAGGAAATGGGGGATGTGGAAACACCCATCCAGGAAAAGATGGCCTGGCTGGGTAAAGCCATTGGCGTGGCCGTGTTTGTATTATCCCTTGTGGTTATTGGCATGGGTCTGCTCATGGGCTGGGAACCGCGGGAGATTATTCGAACCGCGGTAGCCCTGGCTGTGGGTACGGTTCCAGAGGCCCTGCCCATAGTACTCACTGTGACCCTGGCTGTGGGCGTCCAGCGCATGGCGAAAAGAAACGCCATAATCCGGCAGCTGCCCGCTGTGGAAACCCTGGGTTCAACCACTGTGATCGGCTCTGACAAAACAGGGACCCTCACAGCAAACCAGATGACCGTCAAGGCAATCTGGACCGGGGGCAACCGTTACCAGGTAACCGGAACAGGATATAACGCGGACGGAGAAATAAAGTCAGACCAGGAAGATAAAGAAGAAGGTGATGAGGCAGTCAAAAAGATTCTGCTGGCCGGGCTTCTGGCCTCAGAAACCGACAGTCTGCCGGACAAGGAGGAAGGCGGAGGTGGCGATCCAACAGAAATGGCTCTTCTGGCCAGTGCCTTAAAGGGTGGATATGACCTGAAAGAGACCAGGAATGAGTATTCCCAGCTGGATATTATTCCTTTTGAATCTGAACAGAAGTTTATGGCTACTCTCAATGAAACCCCGGACGGTACTGGGGTTTTCCTTAAAGGGGCACCTGAAGCTGTGCTGGAGCGGTGCAGCAGACAGTTGACCTCAGACGGGGGGGAGGAAGATCTGGATAAGGATAAGGCCAGGGAAACGGCTAAAGAGCTGGCTGATGAAGGCTACAGGGTTATTGGTCTGGCTCTGGGCTCCACGGACCAGAAGAATTTTGACGGCAATGATCCGGGAGATGGGCTTATTTTTGCCGGATTTCAGGGTCTGGAAGATCCGGTCCGTCCAGAGGCTGTGGATGCGGTCAAAGCTGCCCATGAATCCGGCATCCGGGTACTTATGCTTACAGGCGATCACGCGAGAACCGCCAGGGCCATCGGGCATCAGCTTGGCCTTGATGACGAGGACGGTCGTGCTGAAGAGGGCCGCAATCTCGAAGACATGTCTGATGATGATATTGATGACCTTGTAAAAGAAGTCAATATCTACGCACGCGTTTCACCGGAGCACAAACTAAAGCTTGTGGAAACCCTCAAGGGGCATGGTCATATAGTGGCGGTCACAGGAGACGGAGTCAATGACGCGCCTGCACTTCAGGCAGCTCATCTGGGAGTGGCCATGGGCAAGGCTGGAACTGATG
This sequence comes from Desulfonatronovibrio magnus, assembly GCF_000934755.1. NCBI lineage: Bacteria > Pseudomonadati > Thermodesulfobacteriota > Desulfovibrionia > Desulfovibrionales > Desulfonatronovibrionaceae > Desulfonatronovibrio > Desulfonatronovibrio magnus. Next base: position 55,432 of record NZ_KN882184.1, on the reverse strand, counting down.
TTGCCCGCGAGGCTTCGGACATGGTGCTGGCGGATGATAATTTTTCCAGCATAACCAATGCCGTGCGCGAAGGCCGGGTTGTTTTCGCAAACATAAGAAAGGTCACCTACTTTCTGCTTTCAACTGGTGTGGGGCTTGTAATCACCATACTCTCCGCTCTTTTCGGCCCATGGCATCTGCCTTATGTGGCAGCCCAGGTATTGTGGATCAATCTTGTGACCAAGGGGCTGCAGGACGTATCCCTGGCATTTGAACCAGGTGAGCCCGGTCTGCTTCGGGAGCCGCCCCGTTCTCCAAAAGAGGGTGTAATCAATAAGCCTGTGCTTATGCGTATGATCGGTTTCGGCATCTACATGGCCATTGGAACACTGGCTGTGTTCTGGTGGGTTGTGCAGCAGGATGTTTCTCTGGAAATGTCTCGAAGCGTTGCCATGACCCAGATGGTTATGTTCCAGTTTTTCCATGTCTTTAACTGCCGTTCCATGCACAGGTCGCTTTTTCAGATGAATCCCCTGGGCAATCCGTATTTGCTGGGCAGCGTGGGGCTGGCTCTGCTGGCACATCTGGGAATTCTTCATGTGTCCTGGCTGCAGGCGGTTTTCAGCACCGAACCTTTATCCCTTGAAATATGGGCGGTAATTGTTGCGGTAAGTGCCACAATTATTGTGGTCTCCGAGATAGACAAGATGTTCATCCGCTGGAGTAGAAAAAAAGCCGCAGAAAAAAGAAGCAATAAACAGCACACCACTGACAATAAGGAGTAAATTATGCATGACAAAACAAAACGACACAGCAAGGTGGCCATAGTGGGCACCGGCCTTGTGGGCATGTCGTATGCCTACGCCATGACCATCAAAGGACTTGTAAGAGAGATCAGCCTCATTAACCGCACACCTGAAAAGGCTGAAGGCGAGGCAATGGACCTGAGTCATGGACTGCCGTTTACAAAGCCGGTTGATATACGCTCAGGCGGATATGAACTGTGCAAAGACGCCCAGATGGTGGTCATTGCTGCCGGAGCCAATCAGAAAGAAGGTGAGACCAGAATGGACCTGGCCAGGCGTAATGTCAAAATTGTTGAAGATGTTGTGCCCAGGATTATGGAGCACAATCCTGACCCAATCCTGGTTATGGTCAGCAATCCAGTGGACATTCTTACCTATGTGGCTCTCAAGGTTTCGGGTTTGCCGCCGGAGCGGGTGATAAGTTCAGGCACTGTGCTTGACACCATGCGCTTCAGGTACCTGCTTTCCGAATTTTACAACATAGATTCACGTAATGTTCACGGCTATGTGATAGGCGAGCACGGCGACAGCGAGGTCCTGGTCTGGAGTCGGGTCAATATTGCAGGCATTTCCCTTATGGACTGGTGCCAGGCCTGTTCAAGATCCATTCATTCCAAAATGCCCGAGATCGAGGAAGACGTGCGCAATGCAGCTTATCATATCATCGAAAAAAAGGGTGCCACGTATTATGCCATAGCCCTGGCCATGAACCGCATTACTGAAGCTGTATTCATGAACCAGCAGAGCGTGCTTACAGTGGGCACCTTGATGAAAGGGGAGTACGGCATTGAAGATGTCTGCCTGTCCCTGCCCTGCGTTCTGGGATCCAAGGGAGTCAGCTATGTGTTTTCAAATCCCCTGGCAGAGGATGAAGAAAGGGCTTTGCAGGATTCAGCTAAAGTTCTCAGAGAAGGCCTTGATTCTGTGGGATACTGATAATGTTGTCACCCAAAAATAAGGTTATCCGGCAGGAAACAGCTTGCCTGCTGAGTATTCTGTGTCCCTGGTTCAGGCTGTGTTGCTGTATTTCAATAATAAATCAAAGCAGACGGAGGTGGTTATGATATCAAAGAAAAAAGTCCTGATTGTGGTAGGACCTCAAATGTTTAGAGAGTTTTTAAGGTCCTTGCTTGAGGAGGAAAATAACCTTGAGGTTGTGGATGAAGTTTTTGACGGCATTGAAGCGGTTGAAGCTATTAAAAAACATGAACCGGACCTTCTGCTGCTGGATCTTTTTCTGCCCAGGCTCAGTGGAGTGAGCGTGCTTAATTCGGTGAAAAATGAATATCCGGATATGAAGGTGATGGTGCTTACAGACTACAAGTCTGATCAGCACGTTGTGGATGCCTTTGAATCCGGGGCAAACGGTTATTGCATAAAAGACACCAGCAGGGATGAGATGATGATGGCCGTGAGCAGTATTGTGGCAGGCCAGAAGTTTGTTTGTACCGACATTGCCGAAGAGGTGGTGGAAGGATACCTGGAAGGACGAAAAAAAAACAAGGAAGATGCTGACTGGGAGATAATTACCCAGCGAGAACGTGAAGTGCTCAAGCTTCTTGCAGAAGGCTACAAAAATAGAGAAATCGGGGAGATGCTTTATATCAGCGCCAAGACCGTGGAAAAGCATCGGTCCAACATCATGAACAAACTGGGACTTCGCAATGTGGCGGCATTGACCACCTTTGCCATGGAACACGGCCTGGTGAACGGGGCAGGCAATCCATATCTCATACCCGGAGTCGCAGTCCCGGACAGCAAAGAGGAATCGGCATACATGAACAGACTGATATCATCCAATTAAGCCGATATATGTATATTATCCGGGAGTTAAAAGTTAATTGTAAAGATAAAGGTAACTATTCACCATGCTGGGAGTACAGCCTGCATCCTGATTTGTTTTCTGTTGCTGCAAACTCCCAGCACGAGCCCGTAAGTCAAAACCATTTGTTTATTCAAGCAGCCCAGAGGCCTGTCCCTGTCCATGATTTTGACTAACGGGCTCAAAGCTGGTCAAACAAGCAGCAATGGCGAAAACAAATCAGGATGCAGGCTTTATCTGGAAGTAGAGAAATGTGGTGAACAGATACAGATAAAGAAACCTGGTGACGGACTTTAGTTGCTTTAAAAAAGATCAGGAGAGATTAATGCAAAAGACGGAACATGTTCAGGTAATTGAGAACCAATGGATAACCATGCGAGACGGCTGCAAACTGGCTGCCAGGATCTGGCTGCCTGAATCTGCCGGCCACAAGCCGGTGCCTGCAATTCTGGAGTATATTCCCTATAGAAAAAGTGATTCCACAGCCCAGCGAGACTCTCAGATACACGGCTTTTTCGCCCGAAACGGTTATGCGTGTATCCGGGCTGACCTGCGCGGAAGCGGAGATTCTGAAGGAATTCTAAGAGATGAATACCTACAGGATGAGTTGGACGACGGGCTGGAGATACTGAGATGGATTGCGGCCCAGAAATGGTCTAATGGTAAGGTGGGAATGATGGGCATCTCATGGGGGGGATTCAATGCCTTGCAGATAGCCGCTCTGCAGCCTCCGGAACTTAAAGCCATTATCACGGTGTGCTCTTCAGATGACAGATTTGCCGATGATGTCCACTATATGGGTGGATGTCTGCTTACAGACAAGCTTTCCTGGGCCTCAACCATGTTTTCCTATAACTCCTCTCCTCCTGATCCCGATGTTGTAAAAGACAAATGGAAGGATATGTGGCTGGACAGACTTGAAGGCAGCGGATTGTGGATCAAAAAATGGCTCAAGCACCAGAGACGGAATCATTACTGGAAACACGCTTCTGTCTGTGAAGACTACAGCGCCGTTCAGATACCTGTATACGCCGTGGGAGGCTGGGCTGACGGATACTCCAATACCATTTTCAAGCTGCTCTACAACCTTGAGTCACCGGTCAAAGGTCTTGTGGGCCCATGGGAGCATAAGTATCCGCACATGGGAGAACTGGGACATGGTATGGACTTTCTGGGGGAATGTCTCAGATGGTGGGATAAATGGCTCAAAGGCAAGGAAACCGGAATTATGGATGAACCGCGCTTGCAGGCCTGGATGCAGGATTCAGTGTCTCCTCTTTTGCGAGAAAGTCCTGGCCGCTGGATACAGGAAGATACCTGGCCGTCGCCCAGGATTGAACATGTAGAATATAATTTTGATTTATATGGTCTGCACAGGGAAACCAAAGTAGATGAAGCAGCAAAAAAACCCATGAAAATCCAGAGCCCTCTGAGCGTGGGGCTTTTTGGAGGAAAATGGTGTTCCTACAATCATTCCATGGATCTTCCCTGGGATCAGCGTCAGGAAGATGGAGGCGCATTGACTTTTGAGACAACTCCTCTTGAAAGACGTACAGACGTGCTGGGCAAGCCGGAAGTTGTACTGGAAGTTTCTTCCAGCAAGCCCCAGGCCATGGTGGCGGTGAGGCTTTCCGATATAGCTGAAGATGGAAGAGGCACCAGGGTAACCTTTGGCCTGCTTAATCTGACGCACAGAGACAGCCATGAATTTCCCGAAGAACTCGAGCCTGATAAGAAATACATAGTAAAAGTACCAATGAACTATCTGGCTCAGAGCTTTCCGGCCGGGCATAGAATCAGACTGTCCGTTTCAACATCCTACTGGCCTCTGGCCTGGCCATCCCCGGAAGCAGCGCGATTGACCGTACATCCGGAAAATTCAAAGCTGATTCTGCCTGTGCGTGATTCAAGCCAGGCTGAACATGACATACTTCCATTTGACTGTCCTCCACCTCTTGAAGGAATTGAAACACGGGAACTCAGGGAAAAGAGAAAGGAATGGACTGTGCTGCATAATCTGCACAATAATCTGATCAAGGTGAATGTGATCAACAATGAACCCATAATATATCTTGAATATAACGATACAGCTATGCAAAGAGATGTTCAGGAGATCTATTCTCACTATTCAAACAACTATGACTCAGTCCGTGGAGAGGTTATCTCCACAAGGAGTTTTGAAAGGAATAAGCGAAAGCTGTCCGCCACAACCAGAACCATAATGACCTCTACGGCTTCACATTTTAAAATTCTGGCAACTCTTGACGCCTATGATGGAGAGGTAAGGATCTTCAGCAAAAGCTGGGATGAGTCCATTCCCAGGGACATGATTTAGCCCTCCGGCATAAAAAAGGAGGTAATAGTTTAGACCTTTGAAAGTGTCGCTGCAGTGTTACAAAAGGAGTTTATTGCATGTCAAAAAAGAATATATTCATTGTGGGGCTTGATGACTTTAATAAAAGGTTTCTAGAAGCACTGCCCGAAGCAGAGGAGTGCGATTTTTATTCAGCACTGGATTATTCAGAGATCAGGGATGTGGAATGTTTCAACATGAAAGAGCTGATAAACAAGGCCATAAAGAGGATGGAATCCTTTGAAGGCTCCATTGACGGAGTAGCTTCATACTATGATTTTCCGGGTACTGATCTGGTCCCGGTGCTGGCAAAGCGGTTTAATCTTCCCGGTCCAAGTCTGGAAAGCGTACTCAAGTGCGAGCACAAATACTGGAGCAGGCTGGAACAGAAAAGAATTGTTCCTGAACATATAACTGATTTTCAGGTCTTTGATCCCTGTGAAGACCATTTATTGGAAAAAATTGAAGTCAAGTTTCCTTACTGGATTAAGCCCATCAAGTCTTTTAAGTCATTCATGTGTTTTAAAATAGAAAATGAGCAGGATTTCAGCAGAGCCATATCCGAAATCAGAGAAAGAGTGGGCTTTATCTGTGAACCTTTTGTGTATTTTATTGAAAAGTATGCTCATCTGCCGCCTGAGGTTTCGGACTTGAAAAAGCTGTGCCTGGCTGAATCTCCCATGGGAGGATTTCAGGTTACTCTGGAAGGTCACTGTTTTGAAGGCGAGGCTGTGGCATATGGAATAGTGGATTCCATCCGGGAGAAAGACGGCACGTCATTCGGCAGGTACCAGTACCCAACAAATCTGCCTCTGGAAATTCAGCAGAAGATGGTGGACATAGCCAGAAAAGTCATAACCGGCATAGGATTGGACAATTCTCCGTTTAATATTGAGTTTTTCTATGATCAGTCAGCTGACCATATATATCTGCTGGAGATCAACCCCAGGGTTTCTCAGGCCCATACCGAAATTTTTTCCAAGGTACACGGTCATTCCCATTTTTCCATCATGGTGGACCTGTGTCTGGGCCGCAAACCTCCCATCATGGAGAAAAAAGGCTCTTATAACGTGGCCGCGCATTTTATGGTCCGGCACTTTGAAGACGGAGTTGTGACCAGTGTTCCCAGCCAGGAAGATATTAAAACAGTTCATGACAAGTTTCCTGAGACTGAAATTAAAATTCTGTTCAAAGAGGGCGACAGGCTGTCTGAGCTTGCAGCTGTGCAGAACAGCTACAGTTATGAATTGGCCAACATTTTTGCTGGAGGAAGGGATGAGCGGGACATGCTGGAAAAATACCATTCTATTCTGGAAATGCTGCCTCTAAAAATAGAAAAGATGGAATAAAAATTATCGCACTTTAACCAGGAGAAATTACATGCACCAATTAGAAGGAAAAACGCTGATTTTGACAGGAGCTTCCATGGGTATAGGTAAAGCCCTGGCCCTTAAACTTGCCGGGCACAAGGTTAATCTTGTAATCAACGCCCGCAGTGAAGGTCGGCTTATAGAAACCCGGGATGAATGTTTAGAACTTGGTATATCAGTGGAGTACACAGTTGGAGATGCCTCCAAAACCAGAACAGTCCAGGCTATGGCTGAAAAAGCCGAGTCCATGGGTAATTTTTCTGGTTTTATTCACGCTGCCGGAGTGCTTAATCCAGGGCCTTACATATGGGAAATAGAGGAACATGACTTTTTGACTGTTTTTCAAGCCAGCGTGCATGCTGCATTTCTTTTGATTCAGCAGTGCGTTCCCAAATTTCTTAAAAAGGAACAGGGTCTTGCAGTATTTTTTGGATCCGGGGCAGCGGAAAAAATCCAGCCCGGCATTGCCGCATATTGCGCTGCCAAAGCAGCTGAAGAGCATCTGGCCCGTCAACTCGCAGCTGAAGCCAGTAAAATAATCACCTTTGTGTACAGGCCGGGAATTGTAGAAACCAGAATGCAAAAGCAGGCCAGGGAATCCAGCGGGGGTGCGGCCGAAAAAGTTCAAGAAGTGTTCAAGTCGTGGAAAGAAAAGGGAATGCTTATCTCTGCTGAAGAATCAGCATCCGCTCTGGTGGATCTTATGTCAGCGGACCTGAAGAGACTTCATGGCAAAGTCTGGGACGTGCGTGACCTTGGTGGATAAATATATGAAAAACAGGGAGTAATAATGGCAGAAATACATGAAATGAAGAATTTTCGCGATGATCGTCACGTTTTCAGGGACCGCGCGGATGCAGGCAAAATGCTGGCCATGATGCTTCAGCCGGAATACCCTTTACCCAACGGACTAATGGTTCTGGCCATTCCCTCTGGAGGGGTCCCGGTGGGATTGATGGTCAGCAGGAGCTTGAATTTGCCGTTTGATCTGGTGATCGCCAGAAAACTAAAGATACCTGACAATCCTGAAGCCGGGTTCGGGGCCATGGCCCAGGACGGTACCACATTTTTAAATGATCGTCTTCTTGCCGGACTGCATTTAAGCGAAGCCCAGATTGAGGAAGAGAAAAAAAGGGTCGCCGGGGAGTTAAAAAAAAGAAACGCTTTTTTTCGTCATGATCGTCCTTTTCCAGTCGTTGCAGATAAAATAGTTATTTTGGTTGATGACGGTCTGGCTTCCGGACTCACCATGCAGGCTGCGATTGACATGGTCAAAAAGGCTGGGGTTAGTCAGATAACTGTAGCTGTTCCCACTGCCCCGCTGAAAACAGTTGACCGTATATCCACGGAGGTGGACAAAATATACTGCATCAATATCCGTACAGCGCCGTTCTTTGCTGTAGCTGAAGCATACAGCCACTGGCATGACCTGGATGAACAGGAAGTAACAGAAATGCTGGAGGCCTGAAAAAGTTATGAATCAAAACTTCATCAAGTCTTGCGGCTTTGCGGCTTTTTTGCTGGGACGCTGTTGATGCTTCTATGCATAGTCACTGCCATGGGCTGGTTATAGCCCAGCCCCTTTTTAAAGCAGCAGGGCGATAATAACATTATTTTTCTAAATATCTGACCATTGTTCTACTGGCAATGAGGTGTCAGGATGACACAGAAAAGCCCTGATCATTTAACTGATCAGGGCTTTTTCATGTAAGGATTCGCCTGGTAATCCAGATTTGTCTAACTGCCGATATTTGCTATGTTTAGATAGTTCTTCACGTCAATGACACCGGCGGTGAATTCAGCAGCATGGTAGGCCGATTCTTTGGCAATCCAGCTGGGAACTGTTCCTGTTAGTTCCACCTCTCCGTTTTCTACTGTTACAGTTACGTCTTCAGCTAATACAGCAGCCCTGACTTCAAGAGATCTTACGATGTCTTTGGCAATGTCCTGGTCTATAATATCTCTTGTGGGAACGATTGCCAGATGGTTATTGATTGCGATCACCCCTGGTTCTGGAGCTACCAGCTCTTGAGCATAATTTTTTTTCCAGAAAGCATCTACAGTTCCCCGCAAATCTACAATCCCGCCTCTAACCTGGACTTCCATATCCTGAATATTAATATCAGGGTTCAGGGCGAGTACGTTCTCTATTCTGTTTTCAATTGCTTTATCAGCGGGGGTATGTACATCAGCTGGATAAGTTACTGTAAGGCGGTTATCCACCATGGTAACTCCTTGTACTTGAAGGGCATTGCTGTGTGCACTGGTAAAAGACAGATAAGTCGGCACTTCACCGGAAAGAATTACTTCACCGTAATTTACCTCTACCCGGATATCGGATGCATCCACCCGGTCGTCTCCATACAATTCTTCAATTACATTTTTTTTGATTTCTTCGTCAGGGATTACTGCAGCCCAGGCAAATGAAAATGCAGTCAGCATTGAGAAACAAATCATAAAAGATAATAAACGCAACATATTTTACTCCTTTAAAGTTTATGTTTCACCTGAAAAATAATTTTGCAGATGTTTAAAAATCGTCTCGCTATGGAGCGCTGGATCCGGCAGTCATTTTATGCCAAAAATACTTATGCCGAGATGATACTTGTTTAGTTATTGCCGGAGACATTCTTATCTTCGAGTAGCATATGCAGCCTTGATCAAGGATAGCTTTTTGCATGAATGTCGGTAAAGAATGCGAGCAACTTTAACAATCATCCCGCATCTGATCCAGGGACCATTTTATTACATAGCCACTTTTGCATGATAAATTAAGATTGTTATTGTGCTGGTCTTACGGAGCAATTTTATTTTACAACTGAGGCCAGGAAACAACAATCAAGTTTTCAACTCCTCTTACTCCGGGAGTAAGTACAGCTGAATTGTGTGCAGCTTCCCAGACAGGCCAGCTTGGTACCGTTCCAGTCAAGGTGACTTTTCCGTTTTGAACTCTAACGTCTATGTCTTCAGATGATACCAATGGATTGGATTCCAGTGATAATGACACCCCATTGGCAACATCCTGGTCAAGATAGTCCTTATCAGGGACTATTGCCAGATTATTGGTTATGGTGAGTACTCCTGGTTCAGATGCAACCAGGGTTTCCGCGTAATCCTTTTTCCAGTAAGCATCCACGGTTCCGCGTAAGGTAACATTTCCTCCTGTGACCTTGATTTCTTTATCCTGAATGTCAATATCAGGGTTTCGGTCAAGCTTGTCTTCCACAAAGGATAATAATTCAGAAGCAGCGGGTATAGTTACTCCCGGAGGATAACTGACTATAAGCCTGTTATCCACACTGACTACGCCTGGTATCTGCAAAGCATTGCTGTGTGTGGCTGTAAAAGAAAAATATGTAGGCACTTGACCTGAAAGGGTGACCTTACCATTGTCTACTTCTACACTTACATCTGATGCGTTGATGCGAGGATCTCTATATATTGCATCGACAATACTGTTTTTAATCTCTTCATCCATTAGGGCCATGGTAAAAAAACCTCCTGTTAAATGGTTAAATGAATATAAGACAACGTAACAGTTTAGCTTTTTGCATGTGGCACGGGTACAGGCTCTTCAAGTCCTTGCTAAATTACGTCTGTGTTTTACATCAGCAAAATACAAAGGCTGGGAGAGCCAGTCCTTTGCTTTCCTTAGAAAGGAGCTAAACTATTACAAGGAAACTAATATCTATATGCTTATTAATAAAATCTGATTTCTGGAATATTCAGTTACACTTAATACAATAACCGTCTTAAGGCCATCACTGGTGATAATATTTTAGTTCATTGAATTTAAGGACAGAACTAACCACATACTGCTGTAAACTAAACTGTTACCACTGACGTGATATAGTGACACCAGCACTTCGACTTGAAAGTTCTTCCAAAACAAGCATTCATGTGACTCTTTTTAAAAGGTATGCAGAATCAAGCTGCTGTGAATAGGGGAGAAACAGTAAATAGCTTTCAGAAAGGCTGTATGAATTTATTGATGACGATTAACACTAAAGAGACATTTAATTTGAGATGGAAGGAGACAGGCTCTCCCAGTACTAATTTTTATCTGCTGATAAAAAAAAATTTAATGAAAAATATGTGCTGGAATACCTGTCCCCGATGGCCGAAGCAGCAATTTACACAAAGTGTCGATGTGATATTAATTTGAACTGGATGAAGAGAATATAAAATACTGTAAAACCCTTATTGCAGATGAATGATTTTGGTCCTTATGTTTATATCAACTACCTGTCTGTAAGATGAGAATGAAAATTCCTATTAACCCAGTCTGGATTTTGAAATTGAGAACATGGAACTGACTTTCAGTGACTTACTCGTGAAATGCTGTCAAAAAAAAGAAATTTAGACAGGATTAACAGGATTGAAGACCTTTTAGCCTGACCTAAGCCTGTCCCGTATAGTTGCTAAAAGAGCAGGCCTGAAGGGCATTACGCTGGGAGGGGGTATAAAAAAACTTTTTTCTTAATCCATCTCTTAACCCTGTCTGACCCTTTAAGAAAGATGAAAGCGTTTCTGCGGAGCAGGGTTTAACTGGGGCCTACCCTGATAAACCGGGATTTCCCAATGAAAAGTAAGGTTGACCCGGCAAGCCTTTGGGGAGTTTAACTGAGGCAGATCAAAAAACATTGCCAAAAAAGATGAAATAATTTCAGAGAATAAGGATAAACCAGGTACTGCATGAAACAGGCCGTTCGGGGAACCGATTGCTCAACGATTGAAAAAGGAAGTTTACACCGGGCAGGAGAATCAACATCTCCTGGAATGTGGTCATGGGCGTTCTTTGACTGGGGCAGCAATTCTTACGCAACCATAGTGCTCACCTTTGTATTCGCAACCTACTTTTCACAGATGGTTGCAGGCGATGAGGTGACTGGCGCTGCATTGTGGGCGACGACCCTTGGTATAACCGGAATACTGGTGGGTATCGGAGGGCCTCTGCTGGGCGCCATTGTTGATCAGACCGGACGACGCAAACCCTGGATTGCCGGATTCAGCCTGGTATGTATCCTGGCAACCGCATCTTTGTGGCTGGTAAAGCCTTCTGTGGAGTATGTTATCCTCGCTTTGCTGCTTGTTTCCATCGGTGAAATAGGGATGGAATACGCCGGAGTTTTCTACAATGCCATGCTGCCCAGACTGGCGAACTCCGAGAGGATGGGCCGCTGGTCGGGGTGGGGATGGAGCATGGGCTATCTGGGTGGACTTATGGCTCTGGTGGCCGCGTTGACAGTAATAACCCACGGGGAGCAGTGGTTTGGACTCGATGAGCAGACGGCCGAGCCTGTAAGGGCTACTTTTTTCCTGGCTGCGGCCTGGTTCGCCTTGTTTTCGCTTCCCATGTTTCTGTTTACGCCTGATCAGCCGGGCACGGGAAAAGCTGTGGGCCGGGCGGTCAGAGATGGAATAAGGCAACTGGGACAGTCAATAAGACAAGCTCGGGAATACTCGTACATTGTGCGCTTTCTCATCGCCCGTCTCCTGTATATTGATGGTCTGGCAACTGTATTTATTTTCGGAGGGGTTTATGCCGCCGGAACATTCGGTATGAGCCCGCGGGAAGTTCTTGTTTTCGGCATTGTGGTCAACATAACAGCGGGATTTGGGGCTGCTTGCTTTGCCTGGATTGATGACTGGTTCGGCAGTAAAAAAACTATTCTCTTATCCCTGTCCGGATTAATCATCACTGGTTCTGTGATTGTTCTGACTGAGTCTGTAATCCTGTTCTGGGTCTCTGCCCTGGTGCTGGGGATCTTTGTCGGACCGGTCCAGGCTGCCAGCCGCACTTACATGGGCCGGGTGGCCCCTGAAGCTCTGCGAAACCAGATGTTCGGCTTATATGCTCTGTCAGGCAAGGTAGCGTTTTTCTGCCCACTGTTTGTAGGAGCTGTCACCTACCTGGCGGATAGTCAACGGGCCGGGATGAGCGTGGCGCTTTTTTTTTTTGCTGCTGGTTTTGCCGTGCTGCTGAAAGTCCCTGAGGCTTCAGATATTCAGCAAGTGAATGATCCTGGCAAGTCCGTATAAAAGCCCGATAATAAAAGGCTGATCAAGAGGAAATGATTCATAATGACTCAGCCTGGAGATCAAATAACAAACCGAGTTATGAGCGGAGTGGAAAGTTTTTTTCCGGACGCTTCGCGCTCAATGCGATTTCATGTTTGCAGCTTTCAGAAACGCGTAATGCTCCACGTCAAGTCCGTATCGGCTGTATAGAACCTAAACAGCAGGAACTTGCAAATTTACGGAAAAGATGTAATTTTGCATTGGATTTCTACGAAACCACTGGAGAAACGCATGGCAAACAGCAAGCATATTATTCCAAGACTCCTGACGTGCCCGGATTATTCTTTTTTTCTTTTTGGTCCACGAGGAACTGGAAAAACAACATGGCTCAATGATGTCCTTGGAAATTCATTGAGACTTGATCTGCTGGACTCATCTCTCCACTTGGAACTTATGAAGGAGCCGCATCGTCTTGAAGCCATGATCGCCCACCTGAAAAGCGATGAATGGGTGGTTCTGGATGAAATTCAAAAAAATCCTGTACTCCTGGACGAAGTTCACAGGATTATGGAATCCAGGGGGTTGAAATTCGCGCTTTGCGGATCGTCAGCACGCAAGCTGAAGAGAGGAGGAGCCAACCTTCTGGCCGGACGGGCACTGACTCTGAATATGGAAGGGTTTTCAGCTCACGAACTTGGCAGCGGATTTAACCTGAATATGGCTCTGAACTGGGGAATGCTGCCCATGGTTCTCAACAATCCCCAACTGGCCCCGGATATCCTTGCAGCCTATGTTGATACTTACTTGCAGGAAGAAATAAGAGCTGAAGGTCTGATTCGCCATGAACCGCCTTTTTTGCGCTTTATGAGCATAGCCGGTCAGATGAATGCCCAGATGATCAATACTCAGGGGCTGGCCAGAGACTCAGGGGTACCCAGAAGCACGGTTGATGGATACTTTTCCATCCTTGTGGACACATTGCTTGGAAATTTTCTCCAGGCCTGGCGCCCGGGCTTTAAAGTCAGAGAAACGGCCAGGCCGAAATTTTTCTGGTTTGATCCAGGTGTTGCCAGAGCCGCAGCCGGGTGGTTGCGCGATCCTGTAGACAGAGCCTGGCAGGGCACGGCTCTGGAAACTATTATCTTTCATGAACTCAGAGTTTTTAACCAGGTGAGCCGAAAACACCGGCCCATTTATTTTTACAGAACACCATCCGGAGTTGAAGTGGATTTTATTGTGGAGACCGCCAGAAAAAGGTCAGGATCTCCTGGCCGGGTTGTGGCCCTGGAAGTCAAGCTTTCTGATGCATGGCGCAGAGAATGGGAAGCTCCTATGCGTTCTCTGAAGAGCCAGAATAAAATTGATGTGGAAAAAATGATTGCCGTATATACAGGACAGAGGGTTTACAGGTTTGACGGTCTGCATGTCTTGCCGGTGGAGCAGTTTATAACCGCCCTGCATCAAGGTGATATCTTTTAATCCCGTAAGTTTTCATTTGACTGAATAGATTTAGCAGCCGACTGATTAAACTTGTGAGTTCATTTTTGCCATGAATGACCATTGGGAGCATTACGAGTTTTTTGAAAACAAAATATGAATAGGGTGTGTTAAGGCTATCTTTTTGTGTGAAAAGCTATAAACTACGGCATGGCACGGCTTCCTGCCCGGAGGCTTACAGTCCGGAGGGGGACTGTCCCTGGCTTCGGGACTGTCCCCATCCATTTTCAAAAAACTCGTAATGCTCCCATGACCATTGGCGGCCCGAGTGAAACTGATTGATCATACGGACCTGTCCGAAGCGTTTAAACGGATTGCAGCGGGTTCAACAGACATAAATTCTCAGCTGGAGCTGTAAAAATTAACTTGACAACTCCAATTTTTGCTGAAAAATGGAATCATGTACTCCAGAATACTGAATCAACCTGCCAAGAAAAGCTTTTTCCTGTTCGGACCCCGGGGTACTGGCAAATCCACCTGGGTCAGGGCCGAGTATCCAGACTCAGTATATGTCGATTTGCTGGATTCCAGACACTATACCTCCCTGCTGGCAGGCCCCTATCGCCTGATTGAATTCATTCCCCCCGGTTATGATGGCTGGGTGGTCATTGATGAGGTGCAGCGCGTACCGGAACTGTTGAACACTGTGCACCAATTAATCGAAAACCAGGGACTTAAGTTCATCCTCACCGGTTCCAGCGCCAGGAAACTGCGCTCCAGGGGGGTCAACCTCCTGGCCGGCCGGGCTGTGACCAGGTCCATGCATCCTCTTACGGCTGTTGAGCTTGGTCCGGATTTTTCCCTGGATCAGGCCCTTACCCGCGGTCATTTGCCGGCCGCCTGCACCGAACAGAATCCAGCCGACTATCTGTCCGCCTACGTACACACCTACATTCGCGAAGAAGTCCAGCAGGAGGGTCTGGTCCGCAACCTGCAGGCCTTTGCCCGGTTCCTGGAAGCGGCCAGCCTTTCCCAGGCCTCGGTACTGAATATTTCCCAGGTGGCCAGGGAGTGCGAGGTCAACCGCAAGGTAGTGGAAGGCTATTTCCATATCCTGGAAGACCTTCTGCTGGCCTGGCGTTTGCCGGTGTTCACCCGGAAGAGCAGGCGGCGTATGTCCGCACATCCCAAATTCTTCTTCTTTGACGCCGGGGTATTCCGGACACTGCGCCCCAAGGGGCCTCTTGACCGGCCCGAGGAGATTGACGGCGCTGCCCTGGAAACCCTGGTCTTCCAGGAGATCAGAGCGGTCAACGACAATCTGGGGCTGGGATATGACCTGTATTACTGGAGAACACCTGAAAATCAGGAAGTGGATTTGATACTCTACGGAGAAAAAGGCCTCATCGGCATTGAAGTCAAACGGGCAGGGGCCATCAGAAACCATGACATCAAAGGCCTGCGGGCTTTTGCTCGGGACTATCCCATGGCCAGAGCCTATATGTTCTATGGCGGACCTCATCGCCGCCACCTGCCGGGCATTGAAATTATCCCTCTTGACCAGGCCCTGCCGGCATTGCCCGACCTGCTAAGCCAGAGCAGGACAGAATAGAATCTCTTAACTCCCTTCCCATACCACACAAAAGGCCACCCCGCACCAAAGGAGAAAAGCATCCGGAATTTCCGGCTGGAAACTATTTTAAAGATTCGACTGCAAAAATCCTTTTTTGCAGTCGCAGGAGTCAGGAGACAGGAGACAGGAGACAGTAAAAACAAAGAGTTATGAAGATACTTTTTGCCGAGTCGCTCATTTCCTGACTTTTTGCAGGGAAATCTTTAAATACAGGATTATACTTATTGCCATGATTTTTGGGAACACCATACTTTAAACTGCGGCTCCGGATTTTTGGATAATATCAGCATGCCAGGGTTTTCCGGGCAGTATCAATACATTTTTCCAGATGAAGTAAGTATTAAGGGGAGCATAGGGCATTTTTTTAGAAATAATCGGGGACAGTTCCGAAGCAGGGGACAGTCCTTGTGCAACATGCAAATGGCACAACTAAACTGTTACAACTAATCTGGCTTTGCCTGCAACCCAAGAGATCATTCTCACGCAAAGGCGCAAAGATCGCCAAGCAAGACAGGACTCCTTGCTTTTAGAGACTTTGTGTCATTCGTGCCTTTGTGGTTCATAACTTTCTTGTTTTTTGTGACCCCAGTTAAACCCAGCAAAGCAGGAACGCGGGGCGTTGTTTAACGGGACAGGCAGGGTTTCAGGAGTAAGCCACTAATGAACAGCTGTGAAAGGAAAGGTTCATGGATATAATCATGCCGCTGCTGGCCATAGCGCCCATAGTGGTTGTAGGTATTTTGATGGTGGGATTCATGTGGCCTTCAAGCAGGGCCATGCCTGTGGGCCTGCTTGTGGCGGCGGTTATAGCTGTTGCCGTGTGGCAGGTGCCCCTGGCTCAGCTTATTGCCGCAAGCCTGGCCGGGCTGGTGAATGCAGTGGATATTCTGCTCATCGTATTTGGTGCCATTCTAATTCTCCAGCTCATGAAAAAAAGCGGAGGAATGGGCGGGATTTCTTCTTCCATGGCTTCAGTATCCAGAGACCGCAGAGTTCAGGTACTGATTATTGCCTGGCTTTTCGGCTCTTTCCTGGAAGGAGCCGCAGGTTTTGGAACGCCGGCCGCTGTAGCCGCTCCACTACTGGTGGGTATGGGTTTCCCGCCGTTTATAGCTGCTGTTGTTACTCTTGTTGCAAACAGCGTGGCAGTATCTTTCGGAGCAGTGGGGGTGCCCATTCATGGGGGATTTGAAGCATTGAGGGATGTGGTTTCGCTTCCTGAGTCAGTAAGCTTCAGCGCATTTCTGCATGATATCTCCGTCCAGGTGGCCATGCTTCATCTTGTGCTGGGCATTTTTATGCCCCTGATAGTTGTCTGCCTCATGACCGCAATTGCTGAAGGATCAATAAAAAAAGGACGTGAAATATGGCCTCTGGCATTGTTTGCCGGCGCCGTGTTTACGATCCCTCAACTTTTAATCGCTGTTTTAACAGGGCCGGAGCTGCCCGCGCTTCTGGGGGCTCTCATAGGTCTGCCCATATTTTTGTTTGCGCTTTCTAAAGGTTTTTTGCTGCCGCGAAAAGACTGGAATTTTCCGGAAAAGAGCTCATGGCCTTCTTACTGGGAAGGAAAAATCAAGGCCGGTACAGGAGCTCCTGATGACCGTAGGGACATGAGCGGGTGGATGGCCTGGCTGCCTTATATATTAGTGGGCCTTCTGCTTCTCATAACCAGGCTGGAGCAGATTAATCTTTCAAGCTGGCTGCAGCAGTGGAATCCAGGCTGGGACAACATTCTGGGAACAGGAATAAGCGTTGATATCTCACCATTATATAATCCGGGTATCATACCTTTTGCGCTTTTGGCCCTTTGTATTCCCCTGATGCAGAAAATGAAATGGCAGGAGGCTTTTGGCGCAGTCAAAAAGACAGGATCAATGGTAGGTTCAGCAACAGTTGCCCTGGTTTCAGCCCTGCTTATGGTCTATATTATGATGAATTCAGGGGGCACTGACGGCAGAGAAGGCATGCTTCTTGTTGTCGCCCGGGCAGCTTCGGACATAGCAGGGGCAAACTGGTATTTTCTGGCTCCTCTGGTGGGCGCTCTGGGGACATTCATTTCAGGCAGTAATACAGTCTCAAATATAATGTTCGGTGTTCTGCAGCACAATACAGCAGTGCAAAGCGGACTTCTGGTACAGCCTGTTCTGGCCCTGCAGGCTGTTGGAGGCGCTGCCGGCAACATGATCTGCGTGCATAATGTGGTGGCTGTGCTTACTACAGTCGGTCTTCTGGGTAAGGAAGGCCTTGTCATCAGAAATAACGCGCTCATTGGAGCCGGCTATGCGTTTTTTGCAGGGGTCCTGGTCTGGATTGCAGTGAAGTTTTTTTGAGTTCAATAATCTGTAAATAATGGAGGAATATGATGAAAAGTATTATTTTTTTGCTTATTGGCGTTATTATCGGGGCTGGAGCGATTCTGTTCCTGATCACAGAGCAGCCTGAGGATGATGGTCTGGAAGCAAAAATGGAAGCCCTGGAACTGCGGGCTGAAGATATCCAGCAGGAACTGGCTGAACAGGGCGAAGTAGTGAGACGCAAAGCCCGAGAGGTAAGTGATGAAGCCCTTGATACCGCAGACGATGTGCGCATAACTGCAACTGTTGAAGCCAGGCTGGCTTCCGATTCTGAGTTGTCAGTGTTTGATATTTCCGCTTCAACTTCAGAAGGCAGGGTAACTCTTACCGGGAGTGTGGAATCTCCTGAGCATGTGGGCAGGGCAACTGCCCTGGCCCTGCCGGCATTGCCTGACCTGCTAAGCTATTCTTAAGGTTGGGTTGCGGGGCCCTCCAGGGGCTGATGGTTCAGGAGCATTACGCGTTTCTGAAAAGTCAATGAGGGACAGTCCCCGTGCTAAGCCGACACAATCGGGTTTTAACATTAAAAATAGCTATGACATTCAACTCAAAATTAAAGTTTTCAGAAACGCGTAATGCTCCCCTAAATTCCTCTCAATTCCATGAAGAGACTTGCTCGTTCGTAGTCTGGGCCTTTCATTTTTCTCTTGCCTGCTCCTTAAAACCATACTACATTTGTACCTATGCACGTATATAATCCTCTTACAATGTTTTAAGACCACTATGTCATTTGAAATTCCATCCCCACACGATGTAGGCTTCAAGACCTTTTTCCAGGATGAAGAGCTGGTCCGAGATTTCATCAAATATTACATACCGGATGAAATCAAGGCCTACTTAGATCTGTCAGTAATAGAAATTGATATCAGCGGGTTTGTAGCTGAAGAGTTCAAAGAATTTCTTACTGACGTGGTTGTCAGGGTTCGGCTAAAAAACAGCGACGAGATGGTAGAGCTCTATTTTCTGTTTGAACATAAAAGCTACTTGGATAGATACGCACTGCTTCAAGCTCTTCACTATTCGGTCCAGAAATGGATGAACCTGTACAGACGTAACAAGCTGGCAGGTTACTTGCCTATAGTCATTCCCGTGATTATCTATCATGGTATAAGTAAGTGGAACTTCAGCCACAACTTTGAAGATTATTTTGATATCCCCCATGAGTCATTCAGGGTTTTTATTCCTAAGTTCAGGCATTTACTGCATGACATAACCCATATGGGAGACGAGGCTTTCAAAACCTCTATCCTTATGGAAATATTTCACCTGCTCTTTAAGTACATTCACTTCCCTGAACTGGACATAAAGCTGCAGGAAATATTTGACTTACTTGAACAGTTGCCTGATGAGGATAAAAGAAAAGAATATCTGTTTAATATTTTGAAATACGTACTGGCGTCCGGCTCCTTGAGTGAGGAGCAGGTAACTGAGCATACCAGACGATTTCCAGGAGGTAAGGATATGGTAGGAGTAGCAATGCAAGAAATTGAAAAAAGGGTTGAGCAATCAAGGAGACCTTACTGGGAGGGGGTTGGAGAACAGAGAGGTGAAACCAAAAAAGCAAGAGACTCAATCTTCAAACTGGTCAACTCCAAGTTTGGAATCCTGCAGCCTGAAATAGTTAATCGCATAAAAACAATACAATCATTAGAGATTCTGGACGCCCTCTTTGACTACTCATTGAGAGCAGAAACCATGGAACAATTCACTGATCAAGTCCGAAAGATTACCGACAACTAATTCTCTTCCCATACCACACAAAAGGCCACCCCTTCAAAAAGGGTGGCCTCCGTACATCGTAAAATGCCTGATAAACCGGGCACGGGAAAAGCATGGCAAACAACAAGCATATTATTCCAAGCGCTTTTTCAGCTCTACATTGCTCTTAAAAATGGTTTAACTTCGTCGCTGGTCCTGATCAGGTCGGTTTTGGCATATCTTTCCCTCATCCATGCCCCAATCCCCTAAGCCCCACAATAGTCCTCTACAATTTCTTCTTGTCTGAAAATCATTCCTGATGTATGCAAAATTCTCAACAATCTTATACCTGCCTTTCTAAATAAATTATATTTGCTGAGAGCTGAACATGACCTTTGGACTACAATTGATTCTTTCCATCCTGGCCGGTGCTTCGGTCTTTGGCCTTCTGCTCTGGAAGAAGGGAACAAACTGCCTGCCCTGACTGTTCATATACGGCTCGCTGGGAGCGGGCGTCTTAACTTATTATCTGCTCGGAAAGATTATGTAGCCCTGCATAACAGGTGAAATCATATCCGCTCTGAATCATTGCTGTTGCAAGCATGTACTTTTGATGGCATAAAACCGGCTACTGCCATATTCTACCTTTTTTTACTTTCTTCGAGGTGACATAATGCTCAAAACCGTCAAAGACGCCTGTACCCTTCACGAGTCAACCCTTGAATACCAGGTTTCCGGTGGAGTTGAAAACCTGCTCCAGATCATTCATTCTTCTGATAAAGGTCGGGATTTTTTTGCCAGAAGCTATATGACTGCCGGCATGGAAGATCTTCTGGCTCAGGGACTGCTCAGGCTTGCGGGACAGTCAGGTCAGGCTGTTTATGAACTTGCCCAGGCCATGGGAGGTGGTAAATCTCATCTTATGGCTGCACTTGGGCTTACGGCCAAATATCCTGACCTGCGCTCATCAGTTGTGCCTCTGGATGTCTTGGAAAGATTGGATGGTCAGCCTGCCAGGGTAGCTGTTTTTGACGGACGCAACAGTCCTGACCATTATCTCTGGGGGGAACTTGCTGAACAGCTTGGCAAGGAGGATGCTATGCGTCCCTTCTGGGAGCACGGCCCCAAAGCCCCAGGCAAAGAGGATTGGAAAAGTATCATTGGAGATCAGCCTGCACTTCTTCTATTTGATGAACTACCTCCCTATTTTCTTGAGGCCCGGACAGTTTCAGTGGGCAGGGGCACACTGGCCGATGTTCTGACCAGAGCTCTTTCAAATCTGTTTATGGCTGCCATGGAACTTCCACGCTGCTGCATTGTCCTGGCCAATCTGACTGACACATACCGGGACCAGGTCAAGGAAATCCGCAGGCTTGTGGCTGATGTGCACCGTGAAGTACGCCGTCAGGCCCGCATCATTACTCCGGTTTCCATGGAAGGCAACGAAATTTACGAAATCCTCAAGAAACGTCTTTTTGCAGATCTGCCGTCTATACAGGATATTGATGAGGTAGCTGAAGCTTATGCCGACCAGATCAAGGCTGCTGAAGACAGCGGTTACCTGACCGCCAGGAGCTTAGAGCAGGTGGCTGAGGAAGTTCGAAGTACTTATCCTTTCCACCCTTCTTTCAAACATCTTGTAGCCCTTTTCAGGGACAACCCGGATTTTCGAGAAACCCGCGGCCTGCTTCAGTTTGCAGCCCGGGCCATTAGATCTGTATGGCTGCGTCCCGGCAATGATGTCTATCTCATTGGCACACAGCACCTGAACCTCAATGACAAGCTGGTGGCCAATGAAATTTCCAATATCAATCGAGCCCTTACATCAGCTGTTGCAAAAGATATTGCAGACAACGGCAATGCCCATGCCGAACTTGTTGACGCTGAGCTGAACAGTGACGCTGGCAGCCAGGTGGCGGCAATGATTCTGTCAGCTTCCCTTTCTCTGGCGGTTAGAGGGCACATGGGTCTGCGCCGGGAAGAAGTCATTGAGTACCTGGCTGCGCCCAACAGAAAGCCGGAAGAATTTGCCAGAGCCTTTGATTTTGTGCGCAAAAGTGCCTGGTACCTGCATTCAGAAGGCGATCTCTTTTTCTTTAAAGACACTGAAAACCTCATCAAACGGGTCCAGAAGGAAGCAGCCTCACTGGCCAGGGGCAAAGTGGAAAAAGCCCTGAAAAACCGGCTTGAGGCTGAACTTGATGCTGATTCACGTCTGGCTTACCAGCAGGTTTTGGTGATGCCGGAGATTGGTGATATAAGCTTGAGTTCCTGCCGGGTCCTGGTGGTTGTTCCCCCGGACAACCGTATCCCGCCGGAAGATATTGAACGCTTTTACCGCTCACTTGCAGAAAAAAATCATCTTCTGGTTCTTTCAGGCAATGACACTCACATGGCAGGTCGTGTTGAAGAAACCCTCAGGGAACTTTACGCAGTGGAGCGTATTCTGAAATCCATCAGACCTGGAGATCCCCTGTTTGAGCAAGCCCGGGAAATGAAAGAACAAAACGAGGAGTCTTTTATCCAGGCCCTGCAGGGTGCATTCAACAGACTTTACTATCCAGGAGAAGACGGACTGCAGGCGGCAACCATTGAAAACGGTCTGAACTTCCGGCCTGATGTGGAAAATAATGTTGAAAAGCAGATTGAAAAAATGCTGGCCAGCATGCGCTGCGACAACAAGCTGGCTCTGGACGCCTTAGAAGACCCCATTCCTTATTTTTCCATGGCTGAAAATGATTTGTGGCCCACCAGCGACAGAAGAACTCCCTGGCGGGATATCCTGATGCGGGCCAAAAGCAACCCTGCCTGGCCCTGGCTGCCCGGCATGAAGGGGCTGGAAAAACTCAAGGACCAGGCAGTTGCCCAGGGAAGATGGAGAGAGGGTACAGATGGATATATTGAAAAAGGGCCGTTCCCCAAAAGCAAAACCAGCTTGAACATCGTCAGGCAAAGCATTGATGAAAAGACTGGTGAAGCTCAGCTTACCCTGAACCCCAAAGACGCAGGCCCTTCTCCCAGGGTCTACTATTCCACAAAACCGCAGGTGTCTGAATCAGATCATGTTGTGGAAGACCTGGAAACCTTTCGCACAGATTATCCTACCGTGTATTTCAAGGTTGTGGACACAACAGGAGAACATGAAAGCGGGGAGCCTGTGCGCTGGGTGGCGGAAATAAAGATTAAGCACCAGGTCCGGGAGACCCCTGATCACAGGCAGGTGGAACTTAAAACAATCCCCCTGGCTGATGAAATCCGCTACACCTTAGACGGCACCAATCCCAGAGAAGGCATAGTATATCAAGACATGTTCGCCATTCCTGATGACAAAGTACTGCTACAGGTCCGGGCAACTGCTGGAGAAGCCTCTGCTCAGCATACTTTTACCATAGCTTCCAGAGGGCAGGAAAGGCCTGAAATCAAAGATGAAAAGCCTGCCAGACTTGTCAGTCAGAAAGTACGTCTGGATAGCACTGACAAGGTTTTTGATCTGATAACCCGCTTCAGGGACAGGCAGGATATTTCTTTTCAGGGCGTTATTCTCTATGTGGGTGAAGGAGAATCAGCAGTGCAGGTCCGCTTTAATGACCGCACAGTCAACCCTCAGATGCTGGGCAAAGTGATCAGCAGCCTGCGGGACAGCCTGGGTGAATCCGACGCTCTTGTGCAAATGAATATCCGGGATGGAGCAAGCTTTGGGACCGGTTTTGACCTGAAGGAATTTGCCGAACTTGCAGGCATAAACCTTACCCCAGACAAGGTTGAACAATAAATGTCCACGGCGCAGTCTCTTGACAGCAGCAAGACTGGCAATTCCGGAAACCGCAGCAGGCCGGATAAGTATGCACACAAGACAACTGGATTCGGCGTTCCCGTGACCACCTCGCCGCATCATTTCATTGTCACCATACCCAGGGGCAGCCGCCAGGCAGTGAACATCACTGAGGACCTGGGCATGCATGCCCTGGGTGAAGACAGTCAGGTGCTGGACAGAGTTATTATGAACCGCCAGCTATGGACAGAAATTGCCAACCCGGTCAAAAGAGTGTTCAACCAGCGTCTGAAAGCCAACAACCTGGCAATCAGCAACTGGAAAGTTGGAAACAACCCTGTGGACAGGCTTTTGGGCAAAGAACTCTGCGTACTGGCCTGGGCTATTGAAGACCTTTCCATTGAGAAGGTGGGTATTGCCCTGAGAAACTGGCTGGAACTCAGACCAGAAGAGCGCTGGTGGCTTTTTGGCATGACAGCTGAATCTGTCGGCGCACCCGAGAATAAAGGCAAAGGCTGGAGAGCCGCCCTTGTTCATGCTTTGGGATACAGCCCGGATAAGATTATCCGCAAGCCCAGGCAGGTAAAAAGCGAGCACAAGCCGCAGGTTAAATCCAGGGAAAAACAGCAGTCGCTTTTGGACTTAATCAAGAATAAGTAAACTGGTAGCAGATTAGTTTATATTTGCCCCATACTTACTTGAGAGTTCAAAGTTCCTGGTTCTTCGTTCTTGGTTGTAAGAAATAAAGTCAATAAATTTGGATAGATACCTGGTCTGGACCAAAATATATTTTGATGTGCCAAAAAAAAACAATAAAAACAAAATGTTACAAAAAACTTTTGACTGTCCAGTTACTTAGATGGCCAGACAATTTTACTCAACATCTCGAATTTATTTTGCTTTTTAAGCTTTAGACATCCAGACGTATTTATGGCCTGGCCCGAGCCTTGCCCGCAACCCAAGTGTTAAGAAAAACAGCTGCACCATAACTGGGACAGTCCCCGCAACTCACATTTCGATGTGCCGAAATTGGTCCTTACTCAGGCTCAAAGCATGTATCTGGAATCAGTTCCCTGCGAGGGACAGTCCCAATGCCAAGCGACCATCCCCGCATTTGTCTCAAGGTTTCTTGTTTTTTATTGCAGCAATTAACGGGTAAGTCACTGACAGCCTCAATTCATGTGCATTTACTCTTCAACTGATAACAATTAACTGATAACTTTTAACTGGTATCTTCATCATCATGACAAAAAACAACCTCTCACCTTTTGCCCTGCAAGACGCCCCTACCCTCATAGAAAAGGTCTTTCCAGCCCAGAAGATTTCAGCTGAAGCCCAGAAAGAGAGAAAGGCCGGAGCCGGGCAGACTTTGACAGCGCTTGGCTCCTACTGGAAAGGCCGCAAACCGTTGATTATGGCCAGGGCCATTATCCTGGGCTGCCTGCTTCCTGTGACAGATGATCCGCAGGCTGATCTATCCGTATTTGAGCAGCTCATGGCCATGGATGACGCTTCTTTTGGCCGCAGGGAGCCAAAAATCAAACCTGTTGAGGTTGCTTCCAAGGTGGAGACCGATTTACCCTGGGAATATTTTGACTATACCATACCCGCAAACAAGCGGAATGATGAGCAGTACCAGCTAACTGTAGATAATATGGTTTTCCCTTTTGATTCCGGGGAACATCCCGGTCTGACCATCCGCTGGAAAAGAAATATTGACCCTGAGCGCAAGCATGTGCTGCTGGCCATGGCTCTGAAAGGTCTGCCTTATGAAGAAAAAGTAAGGCTGTGCAAAAGGCCCGAAGAATGCGATCCAGGTATCCTTTATGGCCCCATCTGGGATAATGTGAACAATCATCTTGACCACTGGGGAATAGAAGCATTCTCCCATGAAGAACTGGTTGAGCAGCTGGGCATCCTGCGTTTTGGACACAGACCCAGAGTAGGAGATGTCTTTAGTGGTGGGGGGAGCATACCTTTTGAGGCAGCCAGACTGGGCTGTGATGTTTATGCTTCAGACCTCAACCCCGTTGCCTGCATGCTCACCTGGGGAGCTTTGAATATCATCGGGGCCTCGCCGGAAAAAAGGGCAGAAATTGAAAAGGCCCAGCAGGAAGTTGCCCAGGCTGTGGACAGAGAAATTACCGAACTTGGAATAGAGCACAACAGCCGGGGCGACCGGGCCAAGGCTTATCTGTACTGCTTAGAAACCAGACGCCCGGAAACAGGGTGGATGGTGCCCATGGCTCCCAGCTGGGTGATTTCCAAAAACAAAAATGTATATGCGAAGCTGATACCTGATTATGAGAACAAGCGCTTTGACATTAAAGTAGTCTCAGGGGCAACAGATGAAGAAATGGCAAAGGCTGAGCAGGGAACAGTGCGGGACAGCCAACTGGTATACGAACTGGATGGAAAAACATACCGCACTCCTGTCCGGACCATTCGTGGGGATTACACTGATGAACACGGCAACAACAAAAATCAGCTTAGACAATGGGGAAAGCATGATTTCAAGCCCCGGCCGGATGATATTTTCCAGGAAAGGCTTTATTGCATCCAGTGGATCACCAGAGAAACTCTGGATCAGCATCGTAAGGATACCTATTTTGCGTCAGTGACAGAAGAAGACCTGGACCGGGAAAGACAGGTGGAAAGGATTGTTGAGCAAAACCTCTCAACCTGGCAGGAGCAGGGCCTGGTTCCGGATATGGCCATTGAGCCAGGCTATAACAACGAACAGCCCATCAGAGAGCGTGGTTGGCGGTATTGGCATCATTTGTTTAATGCCAGACAAATTCTGGCATCAGTAAAGTTTATCAATCACAATAAGCAATTCGCTTCCCATGAAAAAGAGGTGTTATGCTTTATATCAGATGGATTACAACATGGAACCCGCCTTTGTGTAATAGACACATACCCAGGACCTGGACGTTTGCCAAAAATTTCCAAAACCTTTTCTGATCAAACACTTAATCCGTTATATAACTATGGAGTACGGGCTTGGCTTTACTGGTCACCAGTCTTTGTAGGGGCCAAGGATATCCATAATAGAACGAAGTCAATGGAACATTTGTCCAAAGTAATATCTTCAAAAGAAGCGAGTCAATGCGCCTTACACTCCGAGATATGGCTTACCGACCCGCCTTACGCCGATGCCATTAACTACCACGAAATAACAGAGTTCTTTATTGCCTGGCTGCGCAAGAATCCACCTCCTCCTTTTGATGAGTGGACCTGGGACTCGCGGCGGGCCCTGGCCATTAAGGGCACCGGAGATGAATTTCGCAAGAGCATGGTGGAGGCTTACCAGGCCATGACCGAACATATGCCTGACAATGGCCTGCAATGCGTTATGTTTACCCATCAGGATGCAGGGGTATGGTCGGATATGGTCTCCATTTTCTGGGCTGTTGGACTCAAAGTGGTAGGGGCCTGGTATATTGCTACTGAGACGAGTCCAGCTATGAAAAGCGGGGCTTATGTCCAGGGCACTGTGACCCTGGTGCTTCGCAAGCGCCTGGAAGATAAATCCAGTTTCAAACAGCGCCTGCTGCCCAAAATACGCAAAGAGGTCCAAAACCAGATTGACTCCATGATGCGGCTCAATGAAGAAGCCAGGGGGCATGGCGAAGCAGTATTCAATGATTCTGATCTGCAGATGGCCGGCTATGCTGCCGCTCTCAAGGTGCTTACCAATTACAGTGAAGTTGATGGACGGGACGTGACCAGGCTGGCCATGCAGCCCAGACAAAAAGGAAAGCGTACGGTTATTGATGATATTGTTGAGTTTTCATCAGAAATAGCCAACAATCTGCTGATCCCGGAGCGGCTCAAGGAAATCAATCCGGAAACATGGGAAAAGATAACCGGCCTGGAAAGGTTTTATCTGCGCATGCTGGCCATTGAGCAGACCGGCATGTTCAAGCTGGACAATTACCAGAATTTTGCCAAGGCCTTTCATGTGGATTATGCTCCCCTAATGGCTTCGGTAAAGCCCAACAAATCAAAGCTCAAAGGAGCCATGGACTTTAACCCCAGGGAGCTTGCAGGCGGAGATATTGGCAATACCCTGCTGGGGGAAGCTCTGCTGGCTGTTCAGGAACTTATGAACGACAAGGAGCCCAAAACGGTCATGGCTCAAATGCGGGCAAGCCTTGATGATAAATATTTCCAGCACAGACCGCACCTTATGGCCATGGCTCAGTATATTCATGACATGCTTATCAGTCGCCGCCAGGAAGAAGCAAAAAAGGCTGAAATCATCGCCAACCGCATCCGCAATGAGGGGATATAGATAGGGTTCAAAGTTCCTGGTTCTTCGTTCCTGGTTGCAGGCAATAAGGTCAATAAGTACATCTTTATTTGTGGCAACAACCACATTTTGAAGAAGCGGCTGGAGCCGCAAGAGCAAAACGCCCCCAGGCTGGAGCCTGGGAACGAGGGGTATAAATAAGACTCAATAGTGACTGTCTTTCAATGTGGAGGCGGCTTCCAGCCGCCTGTTTTAATAGCCTGCAGGATGCAGGCTCCACTTATCAAGGCAGGTGCAAGCGCCGGGAGCATTACGCGTTTTTGACAACCAGGATGGGGACAGTCCCGAAGCCAGGGACAGTCCCCGTGCTAATCCGTCATTACTGGGTTTGATCCATCTGTAGCTACAGCAGACTATAATTCGGTTCCAGTTGTCAAAAACGCGTAATGCTCCCCAAGCGCCTGAAGCCTGAGACCGGGGGGGATAAGTTACTCGCAGGTTTGCTCCCGGTCTGCCCGGGTGAAGCGCTTATAACTCTCAAGAAAGGAGGATCACCTATGAAAACAGTCACAGTAGATGTGCCTGAAAAGCTATATATGCAGGCCGTACTTATAGCCAAAGAAGGGTGGTTTCGAGATGAAAATGAGATTATTTCTGAAGCCATACGGAGGTTTGTTGACACACATAAACCTGAAATAATTGAAAAACAGATAATGGAAGATGTTCATTGGGGACTGCATGGCAAAGATTAGGTCCAGGGCTGGCTGGAACTGTTATTGCTCCCACGCTCTATATGGAAGCTATAAATAATTTCGTAACCGAGACTGTTTTAGAATCAAAGAGAGGGTTATCATGAAGGCACAACATTTAACTTTAGAAACTGATCAGGCTGGCAAGCTCAAGGGAGTCCCCCCCTTTCCTCCAAACAAGCAAGTAGAAATGTATGTGATGTTTAAAGATAAAAATGATAAAATTAAACAAATAGTTCGCAAGCCACACCCTGACATTATCGGTAAGATCAAAGTTAAGGGGAATATTATTCATAGCGTGCCTGAGAATGATTGGAATTTGCCTGAATGATAGTACTTGATACACATATCTGGATATGGTGGGTTAATGGCGATCATTTGCAGGCTGGATTAAATGACTGTGTTCAAAGAAAAGAAACATTGGCGAGTGTTCTTTCGTCGGAAAGTAGAAAAACGTGTAATGCTCTCAAAATTGAGGTGTATTATGCAGGTAGTCGTGAAAAAGCCCCATATTAAGATTGAAGGTGAGATCACAGATAATCTGGTCAAATTTCTTTACAATGAGTTTCATGATCTGGAAGTAATCGAGGATGAAGACAACGAACTCGTGGAAGTCATAAAAAGTGACTGGTATCATGATACCCGTGCAACCATATCTCCAGGTGAGAACTTAAAAGTTTATCGAAAGCTCCACAATCTAACCCAGGCAGAATTAGGAAAAAAGCTCGGAAATTTCAGTCGTCAGAATATTTCCAATATTGAAAACGGCCATCGACCTGTCAGTAAAGTTGTGGCAAAAAAGCTGGCAGAAATTTTTGATGTCTCAGTTGAGAAATTTCTATATTGAATCAGCCCCCTATGACCATTAACAGATACTCATCCAGAACTCACCAGCTCGACCAGGTCATGCTGGCCCGCCATCTAAAAGATGCCAAGCGCTACCACCGCATTGCCGGATACTTTACTTCATCCCTTTTTGAAATTGCAGTAGAATATCTGGACAAAGTTGAAGATGTCAAAATTGTCTGCAATTCCCAGGTCACAGCTGAAGATATAAAAATTGCCCGTATCCAGGAAGCAAAGCTGCTGGGCAGGCTCAACAGCCAGGCTGCGGAGATTGATTCTCTGCTCAACAAGCCAAGATACCAGTGGCTGCAGGCATTTTTGGAGCAAAGACCTGATGCGGTCCGGGTGGCCCCGGATGATTTTTGCGGATTTGTGCATGGCAAGGCAGGGGTTATCTGGAAAAACGACGGTACTCGTATTGGCTTCATGGGCTCTGTGAATGAGACCAGGACCGGCTGGCAGCACAACTATGAAATTCTCTGGGAGGATCAGAGCCCGGAAGGTATCGACTGGATTGAAGAAGAGTTCCAGTATCTGTGGAAAAAGGCCGTACCGCTGCCAAGAGCGGTTGTGCAGGAAATTAGTCGAAGGGCGCACCGGGTTGAAATAAACCTGGGTGAGCATGAAAGTGATGATTCATTAGCACCTTCTGCACTGATTGAATCTCCCATGTACCGGGAAGGGCTATCCCTGCAGCCGTGGCAGAGGGCCTTTGTCACGGAATGCGTGAACCACAGGCGCTGGTTTGGAGTTGTCAGACTTTTGCTGGCCGATGAAGTAGGACTGGGCAAAACCCTTTCTCTGGGGACAGCCGCCCTGACTCTGGCCCTGCTTGACCGGGACGCGGCTGATGAGGAAAAATACAGATCCAGGCCTTCAGCTGTTTTTGCTCCGGCGTCCCTTACGCAGCAATGGCAGACTGAAATGATGGATAAGCTGGGAATTCCCTGTGCCAGATGGGATTCCAACAGGAAAGTCTGGTTAGACACTGAAGCGAGATTTATTTCCCCATCCGGACCAGAGCAGATTATCCGCTGCCCCATGCGCCTGGGCATTATCTCCACAGGAATTGTAATTCAGCCCACCACAGAAAAAGAACTGCTCAGTCAACTCTGCTTTGATGTTCTGATACTGGATGAGTCCCACAAGGCCAGAACCAGAAAGATCCTGGGAAAAAATGACGGAGAGCCTAATATTCTGCTTCAGTTTATGCAGGAAGCAGCAGGAAGGAGCCGACATGTACTCCTGGGTACCGCAACTCCCATGCAGACTGAAGTTGCTGACCTCTGGGATCAGCTGTCAATTTTGCACAAGGGGCAGGGCCGTTTTGTTCTTGGCCATGATTTCAGCCCGTGGCAAACACCAGAACGGGTCAAGCCTCTTTTGACCGGTGAGGACCATCCGTCTGAGCCTGAACAGGCATGGCAGTTTCTGCGCTCCCCCCTGCCTCCTGTTGATTCTTCCAGTGAAGGCAATTTCAGACGCCTGCTGCATAACATCAGGGCTGAACTGAACATGAAAGAAAATGACTTTGATGCCTCTCAAGCTGTGGTTGCCCTGCCCCGGGAAGTACGGGAAGAATTTGAGGATCTTCTTGATTTTCCAGTTGATGGAACCAGCCTTTTTCAGCGCCACAATCCTGTGGTCAGACATGTTGTGCTGCGTAAGAGAAAAGTTCTGGAAGATGCCGGCCTGCTCCAGAAAGTCGGGGTTAACCTTCATCCGGATTACAAACTGATCAGACACCATCAGCTTTTCACCTCCCTCTTTCACAAGCAGGCTCTGAAAACAGATGAAAAGTTCGATCTGGCCTATGAAGCAGCAGAGGCATTCGGCACTGCTTATGGCCGCAGGGTTGGCGGTTCAGGTTTTATGAAAAACCTCATGACTCAAAGACTGTGTTCCAGTTGTATTGCAGGCCTGAAAACAGCAGAGAGAATCCTTCAAGGCAAAGAGGTTGATCAGGAAGACGAAGAAGCCCTGTTGATGGAAGATATCTCTGAAGAAGAAAAAAATCACCTCAGCACCCTGATCCAGGCTGTAAACAGCATGCGCGGCCAGGACCCAAAGCTTGGTGCTGTCAGGCATTATCTTGTGGAGGAAGACTGGTTCAGACATGGATGCATTATTTTCAGCCAGTACTACGATACAGCCGCCTGGGTAGCTCAGAGTCTGGCTGCACTGTTTCCCGGTGAGCTTGTGGGGCTTTATGCCGGAGCAGGCAAAAGCGCCTTGTACCGGGGGCCGGACAATATGAACGAGGCTTTGCGTGAAGACCTGAAAAATCTTGTTCAGGAAAAAAAGATTATGATTATGGTCGCCACTGATGCTGCCTGTGAAGGTCTTAACCTGCAGAGGCTTGGAACGCTCATCAACATTGACCTGCCATGGAATCCAACAAGGCTTGAGCAGCGCATCGGGAGAATAAAAAGGTTCGGTCAGGTCCGTCCCATAGTGGATATGCTCAACCTGGTTTATAAAGATACAGTGGACGAAAAGATTTATGAGCGTCTGTCCGAAAGAATGAGGGAAAGATTCGATATCCTGGGATCACTGCCTGATACCATCACTGATGACTGGATCAGGGATGAAGAACTCCTGGGAAAAAAGATGGATGAACTCATTGAAGCCAGCAGAAGGGTCAATGGTTTTGACATCCGCTATAATTCCAGCCTGGACGTATCTGAAGACGACTGGCGAAACTGCTCACAGGTGTTATCCCGGCGAAGGATTGAAGACTTCATGCGCCAGGGCTGGTGGGTGAGGAAGACATCCAATCTTCAAACTGGTCAACTCTAAGTTTGGAATCCTGCAGCCTGACATAGTCAACCGCATAAAAACAATACAATCTTTAGAGGTTCTGGATGCTCTCTTTGACTTCTCATTGAGAGCTGAAAGCATGGATCAATTCACTGACCAGGTCCGCAAGATTACCGACAGCTAACTCCCATCCCACACCACACAAAAGGCCACTCTGTTCTAAGGGTGGACTCGCACACAGCACATGCAATTAAGCAGCCTCACTTCTGTCTGAAAAGCCATAAGGTTCAGGAGACATCTACTTTGTCCTCGTATTTTTTCTTAAGCCACCTGAGTATGATATATATGATGATTATAAAGGCCAGGGCCAGATAAAAGAGTCTCATATCCAGTTCCATGGCTGATCTGCCGAGTATGACAAAGGGAGCTCCCTGAGGGAATTGTACAATTATGTTCATAAAAACGCAGTATCTGAAGGGAGCTCCAGCCAGGGCCAGCAGATAATTCTTTCCAGCATAGGGTATTCCTGGAATTGCCAGGAACAGAAAACTGAACCAGGCTGTTTTTTTTTCAGGCAGTTGGGGCACTGAATAACCCATCATTTCGCTGAGCATGCGCAGAGGCTTTCGTAAAAGGCGGGCCAGATAGAAGCCAATAAGGGCATGAATTGGCAGGGTCAGAAACCAGAGCAGCAGGCCATTGATAATTCCGAACTTAATGCCCCCCATGATGAGGAATACGGTGACTGGAAAACCGGTCACAGGAAGAATTATCATGGAAACGACAAACAGAACAGGAGGCATGTCTTTGTCGATAAATGATATGATCTTCTGGAAGTAATTATGTTCAATACTCAGGTAGGCCAGCAGGGCGATTATGACTGCGCTGACAAGTAATAAAGCAATGCTCAGTATTTTTTGACGTGGGGTGTTCATATTATCTTTCTGGAAAGCAGCCACTATTGAGTGGGATCATCTCCTTTCTTTCCATTTTCTGTTCCCTGTACAGCGTGCCTGATCACTTTGGCTCTTTCCGACAGCATTGTCCATTCTGTTTTCAGAGATGTCAGAAGCTTGTCCCAGGTATCGGACATTTCTTCTTCAGAGTACCTGCTGGCTGGCTGCCTGCTGAGCAGTGACTCGTACAAACGGATAAGTCTGTCCGCGCATCTGTCCCGTGAGAATTCCCGGGCAGTGTTCAAAGCGGCTTTTTCCCAGGACCGGTCATGCTCCGGCCGGTTAAAAAACTCAATAACAGCTTTTGAAAACTCTTGAAAAGACGTATTTTCAGGCAGCAGTCTTCCATTATGATGATCAGTGACCACCTCCCTGACTCCTGAAGCATCAAGGGCGATCACGGGTTTGCCAGCGGCCATTGCTTCCACCAGGACCATTCCCTGAGTTTCAGATGTTGATGAAAAAACAAAAACATCCATGGCCTTATACGCTCCTGACAAGCCGGGTCCACTTTGCTTTCCCGCCATGACCAGCCTGTCTTCAAGGCCTTCAGCACTGAATATCTTCCTGACAGTATCATCACTCGGGCCGGCGCCAATAACCAGGAAAAACGCTTTTGCCGGCAGCTGTTTCAAAGCCAGGATAACTGCCCTGGCCAGATATTCCAGGTTCTTTTCCGGGGCCAGTCTTCCCAGATGTCCAATTACCGGGGCATGAGAGGGAATATCGTGAAGAGTTCTGAATTTATCACCGTTGCCTGATTGAAAGAAATCAATATCAACTCCTGTGGGAATTACTTCTACAGGAATGTCTACGCCCCTCTGCTTAATGAGCCGGGCAATGCTCTTACTGGGCGCCACTACCTGGGAACAGAGATTGGCGTACCTGGTGGAGAGAAGGATTGCCAGTCTTTTCATTACATCTGAGTCCATGGGAGTATAATGGGTGTATTTTTCATACAGAGTATGATGAGTGAAGACCAGGGGGAGTTTGCGGCGATAGGCTGCTCTGAGGGCCGCGTCTCCCAGGAGGTATGGATGGTGGCTGTGGATTATCTGAGGCTGGAACTCATTGATTTTTTTGCTGATGATGAAAGGCAGGGGAATGATTACTGAAAAATCGCTTCCCTTGAAGTTCTGGATGGCAGGCACACGCAGAACATCATTGTCTTCTTCGGTCAATTCTTCATGGCCGGGAAAGGTAGGGGATACTATTAGAACCTTGTGACCGCGTTTTCTGATGTCTTGGGCAAAGAAGGCCACTGACCTGGCCACGCCTCCTACGTGAGGCAGATATGCATTGGTGAACATGCAGATGTTCATTACTGTGACTCCTCCAGGGTGAAACTTTTTTGCAAAGGGTCTGTTATGGTCAGTTTTTCATAGCCCGGGACTGCAATGACAATGCGATCCGGGGATGCGGGCGCTTTAGAAAAGTCAGCCTCCAGTTTAAGATTCCACTTGCCGTTCTTTTGTCGGAAAAGCACGCTCACCGGCCCAAAGGGAGTTCTGGTTGGCCCAAAGCTGATTTCTGAGCCGGTGCTGATCCACTGCGGAAAAATTCCTGAACCCAGGATTAGTGAGTTTCCTTCTTCTCTGACAAAGAGGTTGCGAATCATCATGACCCATTCCGCAGATGCCCACCCATGGTGCCCGTCTCCCATGCATCCTCCCCCTGTCAGGGGGTGAACAGCTTCAGGCCATTGACCAGTGGGGCTGGCCATATCCGCCACAGTCGTTATGAGGCTGCGACAGCGTGAGTCATTCATCCTAAGCAGTGTCTGGGCAATATCAAGGGTCAAGTAGGCATTAAGGCCTGAATGAATCATGTCCTGAAAAAAGGCGCCTTTCTGGAAGCAGTTGTTCAACAGAAATTCCGTTGTTTTCAGTATGCGTTTATCGTCCGGGGCTGTCAGCTGCAGGGGATAGTCTGCCACCATGGATCCAATGGCGCCGGCATCCATGCGTCTGTAAGGCGAGGCTGGAATTCCTCCTTTTGAGCGGTGTCCGGGTATGGAATCAATGCTTTTGTATATGCTCTGTTCAAAGTCCAGTGCGTCTGCCTTATAAGTCTGCATTTTTTTCTGAGAATCGAAAAGTCCGGCCAGCCTGGACGCCGCGTGAAGTCCGGCCAGACCCCAGAAATCATCCCAGTAGTAAAAATCATTTGGTCCCAGATGTTCAGCGCTGAAGCCAGCCGGAAGGAGTCCGGCATGAGGGCTGCCATGTTTCTTGCTGACTCTTTTTCTGGTTATCCATCTGGCACCTTTGTGTACAGCCTTCATCCAGTCTCTTTTGAGAGGTTCGCCGGTGATGCGCTGAAATCTGTCCATAATCCACAGCACCTGGCCATTGGAATCCCATTCACCCTTCTGGGACTGAAAGTAACCAGTCATTTTCTGAAGTCCCGGAAATGTGTCCAGGATTCTGAATGTACGTTCAACCATGCCCGCTGACAGGACAGCGTTGAGCATAAGGCATGCGTCTCTGAACCAGAAACGGCGGTATGTGTAAGGACCCGGCACTACACTGTCGGCTGAGAGAAGTATAAGTGTCTTTATGGCTGCATCGTAAAGGAACTGAATCTTCTTGTCAGGAATTTTCAGAGACGCAGTCTGGGAGGAGGCATTTTTCCATGCCAGGTCTGCCGGTTGAATTTTTTTCTCGAGAGGCAGTGTTGATTTTCCAGACAGGTCATTATTTAATGGAATCTGTATATGAACAGATTCCTCATTGCTGGAGCCCAGGGGGAACAAAGCCGCAGAAGTTGCCATGCCTGCCCTGCAAGTACTGTGGTGATTGTCTTTTGGTCTGCCCAGCTGATGAATGACATCTCCTTCCTGGTAATTGGAAAACAGTATCTTCCCGGGGCGCCTGCTGAAATTTATCTGATTATTTGAGTTGACCAGCCACGAAGGGGGATTATCCTGATATCTGATATCATCAATAAACTGTATGCCTTCAGGATTGTAAGGCCGCAGGCCAACTACCAGCCACCCTCCTTCAGCACCCGCTGCGGAAACTTTTATTTCTGCAAAGGGCAAGCTGTTTTCAATTTCCAGAGAAACAACTGACTGAAGCAGGATTCCATTCCAGGAACAGGTAGTTTGAACCGCCGGATTCGGGTCCAGCACCCAGTTCTGGACTGTGTTTTCATGCTTAGATGGGTAAAGAAGGGCATTGTCCCTGGTCATGAGCCAGAGGTCAATGGACCATCCATCATAAAGCGGGGTAACCAGTCCTCTGGGGTCAACAATAGGGTAGATGGGCAGATCCGGATGGCCCACTGCTGTCCAGTTGCGATGAGTCAGATTAATATGACTGATGGAAAAAGCTCTGGGGACAAAAGAAATATCAGCAGGATCATACTGTTTTTCCACCCAGTAAGGCCACACCCAGTCCAGGTTATGCTGGATGGCCTTATTGATGAGTCCACGGGCATGAAAAACAATGCCTGCCCGTAAAAGTTCAATGGGTTCCTGCACTTCAGAGGGCTGGGCAAACTGCCTGAAACGGGCAAGGAACTTAATAGGATCGATAATTCCGTAAGCCCTTGCCGCACGCTTAACCAGAAATTTCCAAGGTAACCAATGTGACAGCATATTTTTATAAATTATGATTAAAGGTTAAAGTTCAACACTACTCAGTAATTGTAAGCTCTTCATCCAGGCGGACCGGGACCGAACGTGTGAGTAACTGTCTTTAAAGTGGAGCCTGCATCCTGCAGGCTATTTAATTCCAGGCGGCTGGAAGCCGCCTCCACCTTGAAGAACAGTCCCATATTTGGAAATTGGGACAGTCCCCGCGAGGTACTATAAAAAAGATTGATACTGCATTGGTTCCTGGTAGAGATTTGTTTTAATGGAAAAATTTAGACAGCGAGGGACAGTCCCCCTCCGGGCTGTAAGCCTCCGGGCAGGAAGCTGTGCCAGGCGCAAAGCTCCCATCTTTGACGGATCTTTTCTGGCAAATGTGCATCAATCATAAGCAAAAATCGTGAAAATGTGAAAAATATAAACGTCTGATTTTATTAGCAAAACGATTCCAGTTACTTGTAAGTAATATTAACAGGAGATGATTAATATGCCATACGACAAAAATAGCAAATTGCCGGATCAAGTCAAAAATAACCTGCCTCAAAAGGCCCAGACTATTTACCGCAAAGCCTTCAATGCGGCGTGGGATCAATACGAATCACCTGCAAAACGCAGAGGTGATGCGGACCGGGAAGAAACCGCCCACCGCGTTGCCTGGTCTGCTGTTAAGAAATCTTATCAGAAGGATGAACAGGGAAGATGGGTGCCGAAGAAGAGCTGAGTAGTCTTTCACCGATGCTTCTCAACAGTTAATCTTTACAGGCATGCTTCTGCTTTACAAGATTTATCTCCAGGGTTTTCCCTTGTTCAAGCTCATAGATATCTTCCTTATAACCGATTTTAATGGGCTTTTCTACAGCCCTGCAGGTAGTGATCCTTAATTTGTCCTGAAGAATTTCAGTGCTCAGATTGTGTCCTCTGTAATGCACCTGCATATTAAGTCTGCCCAGTTCTTCTGGAAGGCAGGGGCTGAACCAGAGAACGTCTCCTCTTGTTTCCAGGCCGGTATAACAGATCTGGAGAATGTTGAGGCAGCCGGCCATGGCTCCCAGGTGGATTCCTTCAGCAGTCGTCCCTCCCTGAATATCTGAAATATCGCTTTCCAGAGATTTTTCGAACAGTTCCCAGGAACGCGCACGGTCGCTTCTGGCCAGAACCCATGAGTGAACAATCCAGCTTAAAGTGGAACCGTGGGATGTGCGCCTGATATAATAATCGATATTTTTGGGAATGGTTTCATATTCAAAGCTGTAGCCAAGGTGTTTGAATATTTTCCTCAGTTCATCCGCTGAAAATAGATAAAAGAGCATGAGCACATCGGCCTGCTTGGAGGCCTTGTATCTGTCTGGTGTATCATCCTCAGCTTCCAGTATCCTGTCCAGCCTCTGAATGTCGCCGTATTTTTCCCGGTATCCTTCCCAGTCGAATTCTTCCAGCTGGTCATAGCCTTCAAACTGGCTGATGATTCCGTCATCATGAAAGCAAAGACGCATTTTGCGGCTGATATCTTTCCAATGCTTGATTTCTTCCTCTCTAAGGGACAGCATTTCGAAAATTTCATTTTTCCGGTCTTCAGGCAGAATATCCAGTATCTCCAGGGCTTCCATAAATACCCAGGCCACCATTACATTGGTATATGCGTTGTTGCTGAGCCCCGGCTCACCTGCATCAGGATAGGCTTCATGATATTCATCAGGTCCCATGACCCCATGGATTTCGTAGCGGTCCAGCTCAGAATTATAAGAGGTAATGTCGGCCCAGAAGCGTGCAATTTCCAGGACCATCTCTGCGCCGTAAAAAGAAAGGAATTCCATATCCCTGGTAGCCTGATAGTATTTGCAGATATTGTATACAATGGCCGCATTTACATGGCGCTGATTTCTGGAATTGTCAGGAATCCATCTTCCGGACTCGGGATTGAGATGCATTTTCTGGGTTTCCTCGCGCCCGTTGCTCCCGCTCTGCCAGGGATACATGGCCCCCTTGAAGCCTGCTTCTCTTGCAGCATCTCTGGCCTTGTTAAGGCGCCGGTACCTGTACATCAGAAGGGTGCGGGTAATTTCCGGGATTCTGAGATTAAAGGAAGGAAAGATAAAAAGTTCGTCCCAGAAGATATGTCCCCTGTAGGCTTCGCCATGCCACCCCCTGGCTGGAACTCCCACGTCCAGGTCAAGAGTGCTTATGGAAGCAGTCTGAATAAGATGAAAAGTATGCAGATGAAGGATCATGCCTGTACGGTCTTCACTCGGCGGCTCATTTTCTTCATATTCAACGCTGAAGCGGCGCCATAAATGTTTCCATGCCAGAATATGATTATTCAGCAGCTCATCAAAGCCGTTTGCCTGCCTGACCCTGTTGCTGGCTTCCAGGCCGCATTCGGCTGAAGCCGTATCCTTAGAAGTATAAAGAGCCACAATCTTTTCCAGACAAATATCACTGCCTTTTTTTGCTTTTAATTTAAAATGCTGGGCAATATATCCTGGCCTTTGGATGGCTTTTCTTTTTACCTCAGGCTGATCTCCGTTGCATCGGATACTTGTCCTGGCAGCCTGGGCTATAGTGAGTTTTGACTGATTGGTTCTGACCTTGAGATAGATGATCTCAGAATCCGTTTCCATGGTTTCCAGCGGTTCCAGATGCACATTGCTGAGCCCCTGGTAACGTTCAACACCATCATTAACAATGGTCCCGTCCAGGGCAGTGCAAAACTCTATCTCGCCCGACCAGTTTTCCGGAGTAAAAGTCACCTTTAGAGCTGCCATGTGAGAATCTGACATGTGTACCATGCGCCGTTCATTGACAACTGTTCTCTGGCCTTTGGCGTCCTGAAAACGGATTCTGCGCAGCAAGAGTCCTTCCTTCATGTTCAATTCCTGACGGTAATCAAGAATTTCAACATTTTTTAAATCAAACCAGTCCATGCCCGGATACCTGAAGCTCAAACAGAGCCAGTTGGGCATATTAACCAGGTCTTCATTTTCAATATCCCTGTCCTTGATTCTGGTCTTCAGTCGGTTGTAGCCTCCAGCGAGGTAAGTGCCCGGGTAGTGGGTTTCTCTAGCCCGGGCATGAAATGCAGCTCCTCTGGTGGCAAAGTAGCCGTTTCCCAGAGTGCACAGAGCTTCTCTGAGCTTTTCTTCTTCAGGATCGAATTCAGTATAAACAAGTGACCACACAGACATCATTGGCTTCCTTTTTGAGTTTGGATGATTTTTTCCAGAAAAATTCCGACTTCTTCAGGACTTTGCAGCCTGTAATCAGCCTTTGTGTCCCGCGGCTTTTCCATGACCACCACTCCAATGCCTTTGCCTTTGAGAACATCAAAGGCGTCTTCGTCGGTTACGTCATCTCCGATGTACAAGGCAATGACCTGGTGTTTATCCAGGTCCAGTTTGTCCAGCAGCCAGAGCAGTGCTTTGCCTTTATGCCAGTTGATTTCAGGTTTAAATTCAAATATTTTTTTCCCTCCGGAAATTGACAATTTGTGGTGATCCCCGGACACATTTTCAACAGCTTTTTTGACCTGTTTAATATCTGTTTCCTTCACTTTCCGGTAATGCACGGCAATGGAAAATTTTTTCCTTTCCACCCAGGCTCCGTCAATGTCTGCAATATTACTCCTGATTTTTTCTTCAGCCTTATCAAGTTCAGGCAGAAATTCCTCTACTCTTTCGGGGTGCGTTTCCTTCTGGTCCGGACCGGCAATGTCAAAGCCGTGGCTGCCGGCGTAGTATATGTTGTTTAGACCCACCAGTCTGCGTACGTCAGGGCGGTCTCGTCCGCTTATTACCGCTACAGGCACAATGTCAGCCAGTTCAATCAGTATGCTTTGGGTATCATCCGGCAGAAGGGCTTTATCCGGATCATCAACAATAGGAGTAAGGGTGCCGTCATAATCCAGAAAGACCGCAACCTGCTTATTTTTAAAGCTGTCTGCTATCTCCTGGAATCTCTCCAGTGCTGAGGGAATTTCTTTTGTGCCTGATAAAGAACTCTGCACTTTGATGGAGGATAAATCCGTAACAGCCACATGAGCGCCGTTTTCTCTTAGGTCTTTACTGTGTCCGGTGCGGTCCACACCAATGACCAGGCCAAATCCGCCATTTCGGCCTGCCTGAACTCCGGAGACGGCATCCTCCAGGACAACAGCCCTTTGGGGCGATACCCCGATCTTTTCAGCAGATTCCAGAAATATATCCGGGGCTGGTTTGCCTTTGAGCCCCAGTTCTTGCGCATCATTTCCGTCTGTTTTGTGGTCGAAAAGTCCGGCTATTCCAGCAGCCTCAAGAACAGCAGAGCAGTTTTTGCTTGAGGTGACAATTGAAGTTTTAAAACCTGAAGATCGCAACTTTTTGATTAGCTTAACAGCTGGTTCGTATACTTTAACTCCTTCGTGTCTAATAATATGGTTGAAATACCGGTTTTTGCGTTTTCCCAGCCCATGTACGGTTTCCACTTCCGGGTCGTCATGCTCATCTCCCATGGGAAGATTGATTCCTCTGGACTTAAGAAAACTTAGGATGCCTTCATGTCTTGGTTTTCCATCCACATATCTGCGGTAGTCTTCATCACTGAATGTCTTCTGGTTTTTGTGGCTGTTTTCCAGATATGCATCAAACATTTTTTTCCAGGCCCTGAAATGAACGTTTGCCGTTCTGGTGATGACTCCGTCCAAATCAAAAATGACCGCGTCATAATCAGGTCTGGAAATTATAACATAATTTTTACTCATAAAGTTCCTTACGATGCGAGTTCAATGCGATAGTCGGCCTTGTGCAGCATTCCCACCATCAAAGTAAGATATTCCCGCAACTGCCGCGTGAGAAGGAATTTTTCCCGCACAAACTGTTGGGATTTGTAGCCCATCTCCATTCTTCGGTCCGTGCGCTGCAGCAGGTACCTGATGCGCAGGGCCGCGCCCTGGGGAGTATGGACCAGAAATCCGGTATGGTAGTTGACCACCTGCAGACGAATTCCGCCTGTATCACCTCCAATGACTGGTTTGCCTTTCCACAGTCCTTCAGTAACGGTCAGACCGAAACCTTCTTTGGTTGATTTTTGAATGATTATGTCGGCAGCTCTCTGCAGGGCGTTGATAGTCCTGTGAGCGTCAGGAGGAAGAAGCAGAACCTTTAAATCAGGGTCCTCACCTGCGGCAGCTCTTACTTCCTGAAGCATTGCCTCACCCTCGGGATCATCTGTAGCTGACCCCCCGGCCAGCACCAGCTGAAGGTCAGGATTGAATTTCCTGGCCAGACGGTAGGCCTCGATGACTCCAACAGGATCCTTAAACCGGTCAAACCTTGAAACCTGCAGAATCATGGGCCTTTGAGAATCAATGCCGAACTTTTCCCGAACTGAGAATATCTCTTCCTCAGGCAGGTCAATATTTTTATCGCTCAGGGGATCAATGCTTGGAGGGATTATATACTGGGCATGAGGAAGGTCCTGTGAAAAATCCGGAAGAGAGAATATGCTTGCATCAAAATTATTTACATGATTGCGCAGGTATCTCCATACCGGACGGTAAGGACGGCTGGCATCTATATGACATCGCCAGATCCAGCTTCCCCGGCGTCCCGGGCATAAATTGAGAAGGGGAGCAGGCTGTGGATCATGGATAAAGACAAAATCAGCCTGTTCCAGCTGATCTCTCATTTTTTCAGCATTACCACGGTTGGTTTGCTCATAAGCATCAAGCAGGTGCTTTGCAATGGGCCCGGAAAACCCCTGCAGAGCATTATGCATGGCCTTGGTGCATTGATAGAATTCCTCAGTTCCGCTGATTACTTCCCAGCAGGTGTCAAGGCCAAGCTCATTGCTTAAGGGAACCAGTTTCTCTAAAATTTCCGCTACTCCTCCTCCTACACGGGTGGAATTTACATGTACAACCTTTTTATCTTTCAGGTGATCCGCCAGTTGCCGCAGCTGAGAAATGGCATCTCTTCCGGCTACTTCGGTGTATGCTTCAAGTAGTTGGCTCATTATATTTCCTCCCTGTTCAGGTGTTGCTTGCACACATATGTTAATTCCTCCTGAACCTGACTCAAACTGGAGAAAAATGGATCAATGCCACTTAGCTTTTTGCACAATGTAGAATATTCTTCTCCAAATCCTGACAGCCAGAACCGGAAATCGTCTAATCCGCCATCAAGCCTGCAACGGGCATCAATAAAATGATAAAAAATACTGCCTGTGGTAAGCTCAGGCAGAACCGAAGGCAGATCTTCCGGCCGAATTAATTTTTTTCCGGTATCAAAAATAACCAGCAGGGAACGCAGAAAGTCAAAAGGTCTGGCAGCTCTTAAAAAAAGAGAAGCATCGCTTTCATCCAGCCTGGAATCAATGACATCCAGGACTTCAAGGCGCAGATCCTCAAGATTTTTATGCTCAACAGGATCAATGACGGATAGCTGCTCACCCAGGGCAGGTTCATGAAGGTGCTTGCGGCACCAGATGGCGAAATCATTGTTGAATTCTGATTCCTCAAAGCTGACCCCCAGCAGTCCTCCCCAGAAATGGTGATAAATGCAGTCAATGCCGACATCGCGGATATGATTGCGAAGTTCAGTCAGGGTGAAGGCTCTGCGGCCTGTAGCTATGGCAATAAGTGCGCAGTCTTTAAGAGAAAAGGTTTGATCAGTAGTGGAATTATTGGGTGACATATTTTACCTCGCTGACATGTTTATTGTTCAATCCTGTCGCAATGCGACATAAACTCAGAACTTCAGATTAAAAAAGCT
This sequence comes from Desulfonatronovibrio magnus, assembly GCF_000934755.1. Lineage (NCBI taxonomy): Bacteria > Pseudomonadati > Thermodesulfobacteriota > Desulfovibrionia > Desulfovibrionales > Desulfonatronovibrionaceae > Desulfonatronovibrio > Desulfonatronovibrio magnus. The sequence goes on along the minus strand of NZ_KN882184.1, from coordinate 12,280 downwards.
ACAGAATGAGCGGGCATTTGAATTTTCCGGCCTTCAAGAAACAGTTTTTCATGGGATGCCAGAAGGATTTTTCCTTTCCGGGATATTTCAGGCAGCAGCAGAGTCTGTTCCCGGGATGCCAGATTATAAGCCATAATAACTGTGCCTCTTATAACAATAAGCAGGCTTTGCTCTTCATCAAATTCCACTTTGACCTCGTGACTGCGTCCGTTGCTTAGATCAGGAAGCAGTCTGCGCAGGCCAATGATTTTTTTATACCAGTCAAGGATTTGCCTGTGGGGATCAAGATTTCTTTCATCCCAGTTTAGTTTGGAAGCTTTGAATGTATCCGGATCCTGAGGGTCGGGAATGTCTTCCTGTGGCCAGTCAAACGAGGAAAACTCCCTGCGCCTTCCCTGCCGGACCGCTTCAGCCAGTTCCGGGTCATTGTGTGAAGTGAAATACAGAAAAGGTGTTGATGCCCCCCATTCTTCACCCTGGAAAAGCATGGGAATAAAAGGCGATGTAAACACAAGGGCTGCTCCGATTTTTAGTTGATCAGTTGTAAGCAGGTGGCTGGTTCTTTCACCCGCGGCCCGGTTGCCCACCTGATCATGATTCTGCAGGCACCCAATAAACTTGTGTCCTGAAAGATCAGCAGCCGGCCGGCCATGAATCTTTTTGCGAAAAACCGAATAACAGCCATCACAGGAAAAATTTCGGCTCACTACTCTGGACAAATGATCAATGCTGCCAAAATCAGCATAATATCCCTGCTTTTCACCGGTCAGCAAAGCGTGAAGAGCGTGATGAAAATCCTCGTTCCACTGAGCGTCAAGACCGTAACCTCCTGTTTCCCGAGAACGGATAATGCGTGGGTCATTGAGATCGCTTTCCGCGATAAGAATTAGATGTCTTCCCAGCTGGGACTCCAGCTCTTTAACCTCGGTGGACAGCTGTTCCAGGAAATGAATGGCTGATGTGTCGAAGATTGCGTGGACAGCGTCTATGCGCAGACCGTCAAAATGGTAGTCGCGCAGCCACATCAGGGCGTTGTCTATGAAATAACGTCTGACTTCATGACTGTGAGGGCCGTCAAAATTGACCGCATCACCCCATGGAGTATTGTAGTGTCCGGTAAAGTAAGGTCCGAAACGAGGCAGATAATTGCCCACCGGGCCAAGATGGTTGTAGACAACATCCAGAAGTACAGCCAGTCCACGTTGGTGGCAGGTATCGATTAGTTCCTTGAGTTCTTCAGGATGGCCATATGCGTGATGGGGCGCAAACAGACTTGCTCCGTCATATCCCCAGCCGTATTCACCGGAAAATTCAGCAACCGGCATAAGTTCAACATGAGTCACTCCAAGTTCAAGAAGATGATCCAGGCGGCTGGCAGCAGCCTTGAAGGTTCCCTCATGTGTAAAAGTACCGATGTGCAGCTCATAGATAAGTGAAGAAGATATGGGACCTGGCTGCCATCTTTTGTCGCTCCATTTAAAGCGTTGATGATCAAGCCTGCGTGAGGGACCGTTCACACCTTGAGGCTGCCACGCTGAGCGCGGATCAGGAAACGGTCCCTTGCCGTCCAGCATGAAAGAATAGTCCTGTCCATGGGCTGGTATGTTTTCCGTTTTCCACCAGCCATTGCTGTCTGGTGACATGGTAAGGCTTTTACGGTCAATGCTCAGTTCCACATTATGAGCAAAAGGTGCCCAGACACCCAATTCAGGGGGCTGGTTTATTTTGTTGCGTGTAGTTAAGTCAGACATGTTTATGTGTCCTTCTGCAAAATATTAGTAACTTACTGCCTCAATCCTGTAGAAAAAAACAAGAAAACTTTTAACCCTGACAAGAGCAATAATACCCAAGATCCTTACTCTTCAGCCTTCAGCCTTCAGTCTTCAGTCTGAAAATTATGGTTATCGCCCCAGCTTAACGATCCTTGTTTAAATTGGGCAGAGGCATCCAAGATACTGAATAGTTACAAATATTATATTAATGTTCATCCTTTACCAGAAGAGCCACTGGAAATTTTCCCAGCAGCCTGGCCAGCTCCTGTGTACCCCCGGAAAAGTGTTCTCCGGCAAGAAGATTGTTCCACTCTCCAGGGGGCAGTTCCAGAGTAGTGTCGCCCCAGTTGTCTTGAAGTTTCATTACCAGTCTGGGGATGATGGTTATGGCCTTGTTGCCGCGACAAAAGGACATTACATGACCTGCCATTTCCCCTTTGGCGTGCAATGGCATGTAAGTGCTGTCTGAGCCGAACAGGTGAGGATGGTTACGGCGAAAATGAAGAGCCTGGCGCATGAGCCACATTTTAGGAAGCCCTTCTTCCATTCGTTCCATAATCTCTTGTATATTCAGTTCAGGCAGTTCTTTTAGAAGGGTGCGACGTTGTGTAAAGTCAACAGGTCTTCTGTTGTCCGGGTCAACCAGGCTCATTTCCCATAGTTCACTGCCCTGATAGATGTCAGGTACTCCCGGAAAAGTAAGGCGCAGCAGAGTCTGGGCAAGGCTGTTTATCCGCCCTGCCGGAATCAGCGGTACCAGAAAGTCCTCCAGGCTGGAGTGGAAGTCCTTGTCTTTGAGCAGGGCTTGGGCAAAATCCTGAACTGCCTGTTCATAATCCTGATCCTGTCTGGTCCAGGATGTGTAAAGCTTGGCTTCGCGCATGGCTTTTTCCAGATAAGTATGCAGCCGGTCAGCGCTGACAGGCCATGCTCCAATTAGAGTCTGATAAATAAAGTATTCTGTATTTGCATCAGGCAAGTTGCTAATCCGCAGTTTTTCATTTTTTTTGAACCAGCTTTTTACCACCTGGGCCCACTGTCCAGGAATTTCAGAAAGAAGTGCCAGCCTGGCCCGGACATCTTCGCTGCGCTTGGTGTCGTGAGTGGTTCCGGCAAGCAAGGTCAAAGGGTATCTGGCCTGAATATATTCACCGTATTTGTGAAGTTCATCCACAGATACCCCATATCTGTCAGGATCACCTCCCACTTCATTGAGACATATCAATGGATTGTAACGGTAGAAAGCAGTGTCTTCGACTCCCTTGGCCATGGCCGGACTGGTGAATTGCTGAAAGCGCATGGCAAGCTCTCCTTCAAGTTTTCCCGGTATTTCCAAAACAAGGATTTTTTCCAGAAAATTCAGAAGTTCCTGATCAATCCCCGGATCCTGCCCCTGTGCATCCATTACTGCCTGCCTGATATAATACCTGTCGTATTCAGAGACAGCCGGAACCATGTCTTCTTTGGACTGTCTTTCCTGCTCAGATCTGACATAACTTCTATAAACCGGAAAAGCAGCGGCCACCTGCATAAGAACCTGATGCAAATCTTCACGGGTATAATCTCTATGCCTGCGATGTCTTTCACATATGGCCACAAAAAGAGCGCTCAGTCTGTTTAGCTCGCTGCCCAGGGAGTGGCTGATGACCTGATGCTTGCAGGCTTGAACCAGACTCGTGAAGTCATCTTTTATGCTGGTGATTTCAGAGTACAGAGCGGCCAGGCCCTGCATGCCCTTAGGATCAATAAAAATTCCTCCGGCCAGGTTTAGAAAATCATATCCTGTTGTTCCCTGAACAGGCCAGTCCTGGGGCAGTCTTTCATGGGACTCAAGGATTTTTTCAACCAGAATCCACGCATCCGGGCAATGTTTTCGAAGGCGCTTGAAATATCCGGCAGGATCTCGCAAACCATCAGGATGATCCACCCTTAGACCTTGAACTTTATCTTCCTGAACCCACTTCAGTGGCAAGGCATGGGTAGTCATAAAAACTTCCTGGTTTTCAACCCGCAGGGCTGCCAGTTCGTTGATATCAAAAAAACGGCGGTAACCAAGATCCCGTCCGGCAGTGCGCCAGAAGGCCAGGCGGTAATTCTGCTGTTCTATGAGTAAGTCCAGAAGATCTACGTCCTGATTAATTTTTTCTACTTCAGCAGCTATGGCGTTCAGCAGCCTGCTTTTGCCGCAAAGGTCAGACAGAAGTTGCCGGATTATGTCCTTGTCCCGGTGCCGGCGTTTGACTCCAGGACGGCTGGTGACTGTAGGTCTTGGAAGTCGCCTGCAGCAATCAGCAATAAAGGCCAGCATATCTGAGCCGGATGTTCTGGCTGCGCTGGCAAGTAAATCTCCAAGACTGGAAGGATCCACAGGAAAGATATGCTCAAAATAATGCAGGGTGAACGTGCTGCCCTGGTGATTGAGCCGCAACTCATTTCTTTCCAGAATGCGGCCATAATGGTCGCCCAGTATGGGCAAAAGTATTTTGTTGGGCCAGCGGTCTTCTGAGGACTCCCAGTCCACGTCGAAAAAAAAAGCATAAGGGCTGGACGGCCCATTTTCCAGAACATCCCACCACCATGGATTCTGGCTGCCCATAATTGCCATATGGTTGGGAACCAGATCCAGAATATGGGCGAGGCTATGTTTTTTCAAAGTTCTGCAAAAAACGTTATGTTCTTTTTTTCCGCCAAGTTCCGGGTTGACTCTGGTAGGATCTACAACGTCATAACCGTGGGTGCTGCCCTTTGCAGCCTGAAGGTAAGGGGATGTATAGACATGGCTTATTCCCAGATCCGCCAGGTATGGCAGAATTTCAGTTGCCGCCTTGAATCCGAAGTCCGGACGCATCTGCAGCCTGTATGTTGCAGCTGGTTTATGAGGCATGACGAAGCACCACTATAGATCGGGCAATTACTGTCAACTTTTGCCCGGGTTTAAGTATTTCTTCATTGTCCACCCACCCTGTGCTGGTATCCAGTTCCTTTTTCCAGGTCGTTCCCCATGTTTCAGGAGGCAGGATAAATTCCAGTTCTTCATGATGGGCGTTGAATATAAGGTAAAAACTATTGTCTGTAACAGGTTCACCCTTGGGGTTGGGATTGGGGATTGCGCCTCCGTTAAGGTACACTGCCATGGATTTGGCGTAATCCTGCCCCCATTGTTCTTCAGCCATCTGTTCCCCGGCATGAGTAAACCATGCTATATCGGAAATGTCCTGGCCATGAATCTTTCGGCCCTGAAACCAGCGCCTTCTTCTGAATACCGGGTGATTATGGTAATAGGCAATAAGCCCTCTGACAAACTCAAAGAGTTGCTCATCAGCATTCTCCCAGTCGTACCAGGATATTTCATTATCCTGACAGTAGGCATTGTTATTACCCTGCTGGGTTCGGCTGATTTCATCGCCGCCGAGAAGCATGGGGACTCCCTGAGAAATAAGCAGAGTGGTCAGAAAGTTGCGTTGCTGCCTGCGACGCATGTCCTGAATATCAGGATCATCAGTGGGTCCTTCCGCGCCGCAGTTCCATGAACCTTCGTTATCGTGGCCGTCTTTGTTTTCTTCCATATTGGCCTGATTGTGTTTTTCATTGTAGGATACCAGATCGTTAAGAGTGAAGCCGTCATGGGCTGTAATAAAATTGATGCCGGCAAAAGGCTGGCGAGTATCATTGGCATAGAGATCAGAACTGCCTGTAAGGCGGTAGGCAAACTCTCCAAGAGTCTGGTCGCGTCCAGCCCAGAAATCACGGACGCAATCGCGGTATTTGCCGTTCCATTCAGACCATACTGCCGGAAAGTTACCCACCTGATATCCTCCTTCACCCACATCCCAGGGTTCGGCAATGAGCTTCACCTGGCTGATGACCGGGTCCTGCTGGATAAGATCAAAAAATGAAGACAGCTTGTCTACATCGTGCAGCTCGCGAGCCAGGGCTGAGGCCAGGTCAAAGCGAAACCCGTCCACATGCATATCTAAAACCCAGTAACGCAGAGAATCCATCAGAAGCTGCAGGACGTAGGGGTTGCGCATATTCAGGCTGTTACCTGTGCCGGTGTAGTCCATGTAGTAACGCGGATCATCGGCCATGGTCCGGTAGTAATAGCTGTTGTCGATTCCTTTGAAAGAAAGGGTGGGACCCAGATGATTGCCTTCCGCGGTATGATTGTAGACAACGTCCAGGATCACTTCGATTCCAGACCGGTGCAGGGTTTTGACCATATGCTTGAACTCCTGGGTTGTTGCTCCGGGACCTTTGTTTGAAGAGTATTCGTTATGCGGAGCAAAAAAATTAATGGAGTTATATCCCCAGTAATTGCAAAGACCTTGGTCAATGAGGTGCTTGTCATGAATGAACTGGTGAACAGGCATCAGTTCCACAGCAGTTATTCCCAGCTTCTTAAAGTATTCAACGCTGGTGGGGTGGGCCAGTCCGGCATATGTCCCGCGCAGTTCCCGGGGGATTCCCGGATGTCTCGCGGTAAAGCCTTTGACATGTGTTTCATAAATCACTGTTTCATGCCATGGTCGGCGAATTTGGCGCTCATCATTCCAGTCAAAGACTGGCTGGTGAACTACGCAGCGAGGAACAAACGGAGCACTGTCAGCTTCGTTGATACTGTCTTCACCTTCATTGAATTTATAGGAAAACACAGCTTCATTCCAGTCAACCTGTCCTTCAACAGCTTTGGCGCAGGGATCAATGAGCAGTTTGGCCGGATTGCAGCGGTGTCCATTTTCAGGCTCCCATGGTCCGTGGACCCGGTAGCCGTAACGCTGACCAGGTTTGACTTCAGGCAGGTAGCCATGCCAGCAGAAACCTGTTACCTCTGGAAGGTCAATTCTGGTTTCCCTGTCTTCTGAATCAAACAGGCACAACTCAACTCTTTGGGCTATTCCGGAAAAAATGGAAAAATTTGTTCCTGATCCGTCATAAGTTGACCCTAATGGATAAGGGTGTCCCGGCCATACTTTCATTTCATAGTCCTATATTTGTAACTGTTTAGTAACTTACCTTTTCAATCCTGTAGAATATAAGATTCGACTGCAAAAACCCTTTTTTGCAGTCGCAGGAGTCAGGAGACAGGGATCAGCCTCCGGCCCATAGGGGCCTACGCCCCGGAGGGGAGTCAGTAAAAACAAAGAGTTATGAAGATGCTTTTTGCCGAGTCACCTCATTTCCTGACTTTTTGCAGGGGAATCATATAACAAGAAAGTTTTTTTAACCCTGAAAGAGCAATAACGTCCAGGAATCTTATTCTTCAGCCTTCAGCCTTCAGTCTGAAAAGTACGGTTATCGCCCCAACTAAACAATTCCTGTATAATTCAGGTTGTAGGCACAGCCCGCCTTAGACTTCATGGAACCACACAGTCAATCCATGAGATATGATGGCTGTAACAATACTTGTGCCAATTTGAAAAAACGCAGCAGAGCTTTGAATGGGGCACGGCTTCCTGCTTACAGGCATACAGCCCGGAAGGGGGCCTGCTCTCCGGGAAGATGCTTGCCTCAAAAGTGACGCATTGAAAACACTGGCTGATGCACAAGTGGTTCTGAGAGTGTCTGTCCCAACTATGGCTGCGCATTCATTATTTAACTCTGGGTTGCTGACAGGGTTACTGACAGCGCCAGGCTTGGATTTACCCTGGACAGTCAAAAGTTTTTATATAATTGTTTATTTGTATTAGCTGTTTTAGCAGCTCAATATGTCTTCAGGACCAGGTATCTAACGATATTTATTGATTTTGTTTCTTTCAGCCAGGAACTTTGAACTCTCAAGTTAGAAGCTAATCCGCAGAAATAAACAGTCAAGCAGCAGGGCAGTTCAGGCTGAAGGCTGAAGGCTGAAGAATTCGGATTTTGGACCTTATTGGTCTTGTCAGTGATTAAAATTTTCTTGCTATTTATTACAGGGTTGGAACGGTAAGTTACTAATCAAATTTACAGTTTTCAGAAACCGGTAATGCTCCCATCAACATAAACCTCGTTTTCCACGAAACAGCATGCAAAGTAACCCTATGTATCATAAAGAAAAAACAGACAACTTCGGCACTAATTCCCAGGGATGGAATTTTCACAACAGTTATGTAAAGCTTCCATCTTCTTTTTTTGCCTGTCTTGATCCGGTTCAGGTAAGTTCTTCCAAAATAGTGGTTTTTAACTCCTCTCTGGCCCGGTTTCTTGGTCTTAACCCGGATGAACTTGAATCAGACAAGGGCGCGGCTATCTTTTCCGGCAACCAGTTACCTGAAAATGCCGAGCCCTTGGCTATGGCCTATTCCGGGCATCAGTTCGGATACTTTACCGTGCTGGGAGATGGTCGGGCCATTCTTCTGGGCGAACAGATAACTCCCCAGGGAGAACGTTTTGACATCCAGCTCAAGGGGTCAGGGCGGACCCCTTTTTCTCGAGGCGGAGACGGAAGGGCAGCGTTAGTTCCCATGCTCCGGGAATATATAATCAGTGAAGCAATGTATTATCTTCGCATTCCCACTACCAGAGCTCTGGCAGTTGTCACTACAGGCGAAAATGTTATGCGCCAGACACTTCTGCCAGGTGCCATTTTGACCAGAGTTGCGTCCAGTCATATCCGGGTTGGCACTTTTGAAGCAGCAGCGTGCCAGGGAGGTGTTGAAGATGTTAAAGTTCTTGCTGAATACACCATTAATCGTCACTTCCCTGATCTTAAGTCAGAGGCTAATCCCTGCCTTGCCCTTTTACAGGCAGCTGTAAGCAGCCAGGCCTCACTGGTGGCAAAATGGCAATGTGTTGGCTTTATTCACGGAGTAATGAATACCGACAACATGGCCCTCAGCGGAGAAACCATTGATTACGGACCCTGTGCGTTTATGGACAGCTATGATCCGGCAACAGTATTCAGCTCCATTGATCAACAGGGACGCTATTCTTACGGTAACCAGCCCCGGATATGTCAGTGGAACCTGACGCGCTTTGCTGAGACCCTGCTTCCACTCATAAGCAAAAACGAGAACGAGGCTATTAAAAAGGCTACAAGAGTCCTTGAGTCATTTCCTGAAATCTTTGAAAGTTTCTGGCTGGACGGGATGAAACGTAAATTGGGGATGTCAGGTGTTGAAAAGGAAGATCCTGAATTGATTGAAGGGCTGCTGAGTCTTATGCAAAAGCACAGGGCTGATTTTACCAATACCTTTCGAAATCTTCATCTCAAGAAGTTGCCTGATGATCCTTTATTTCACGACCAGGCTTTTGCAGTCTGGCACGGTGAGTGGATGAACAGGCTGAAAAGCCAGTCTCTAAGCATCAACGAATCACACGCAATAATGGACAAAAACAATCCGGCAGTTATTCCGAGAAATCATCGAGTGGAGGAAGCCTTGGAAACTGCTGAATCAAAAGGGGATTATTCGGTTATGCACAGGCTGATGAGTGTTCTTGCCAAACCTTTTGAAGACAATTCGCAGTCCAGTCATTACCGCATGCCTCCGGGGCCGGAGTTTGCATCATATCAGACTTTTTGCGGTACCTGAGCCTGGGAAAAAAACAGCCTGTCAGAAAAGTCGCTGTATTATGATCCAGCTTTTGGTAGCTGCACTTTATAGTTGCTCGCAGGTTTGGGGCCGGGTGCGCCCTAGACAGAACCCGTGAGATTTGATTGGGTTTTGAGGCAGGCGGTTGAGATATCTTGTTGTTCCAGTACTGGGGGGCAATGAACTGCTGAAAGCCGAAGTCCAGAAACAGGCAGGCTGTGCATAGAAGACACAGCCTGCCTGTTGTCAGCATAAGAACATGCTGATTTATGCATGCTATTGCTCTTTCATTTCCTTAACAAGATCTTGAAGCTTTTGAACCTGCATGAGCAGTTCTTTGAGGGCTTGATCAGAATTATCCATGACTTTGGCTGTATCAGATGACAGCCTGCTTATTTCCTCAAGGCTGATGGTGATCTGGTCGCTGGATGCTGACTGCTCTTCAGTGGCTGTTGCTATGGACCTGACATCATCAGCAGCCGCACTTACAAGACTGACTATCTCCTCAAGGGCCTTTCCTGATTTTCTGGCCAGCTCTGTTGCTTCCTGGACTACAAGAACAGCATCTTCCATGGCCTGGATATTGGTTTTTGTACCATCCTGAATGGATGAAATTGCCTGACTGACTTCCTTGGTGGCATTCATTGTTTTTTCCGCAAGTTTACGCACCTCATCTGCAACTACAGCAAAACCCCGGCCGGCTTCTCCTGCCCTTGCTGCCTCAATGGCCGCGTTCAAAGCCAGCAGATTAGTCTGGTCAGCTATATCATCAATAACATTCATGATCTTACTGATTCCTTCAGCTTCTTTCCCCAGGCCTCCTAAGTTGTCCCTTAGAGAATCAGCCTGATTCTGAACTTTCATAATGGCATCGACTGCCTTTTGTACTATTTCAGAGCCTAATAGCGCTTTTTCTTTTGATTCATCGGCTCTCTCAGCCACACTGGAAGCGTTTCTGGAGACTTCGAGAACTGTTGCATTCATTTCTTCCATGGCAGTTGAGCTTTCAGCAACCCTTTCGTTCTGGGAATGTGCGCTGTCTGAAGCGTGCTTGACCTGTGTGGACAGATCCTGAATGGAGCCAGTTACACGGTCCACAATAATTTCAACATTAGAGGCTGCATGCTGCATACCTTCAGCTTTGGCCATCTCTGCTTTTTTCCGGGCTTCTTCTGCCTCCTGTACGGCATTCATAGCTTTTTGAGATTCTTTTTCTGCTTCCTGAGTTTTGTCTTCAGCTTCAAGGATTTTTTCCTTGAGTTTGAGGACCATACCCTGAACAGCTGACTTAAGAGATGCCAGCTCGCCCCTGAAAGTTCCTTTAATGTCGGTATCCAGATCACCCTGTTCTACTGCGAGAGTGTACTGCCTGAGTCTGCTGAGAGGTGAGCTGATCATTTTTGAAAACAGAATATAAACAGCTGCGACTATGGATATCAGCCCCAAAGCGCCAAGAACAAAAAGGACTTGGTTGGCGTTTCTGATGGTGGCATAGATTGATGACATGGGAATGTATACTATTTCAGCAGTTTCCACTCTGTTTTCAAGTCTTGGTGGGTAGTCAAATGAGTATCTCTTTTGCATGGACAGGGGAGCATCTTCAGGATAGGAATGACAAGGCAGACAGCTGCGGGCATTTATTGCTCCCTGAGCTATGATATAATGATCAACCCCATCTACCTGCCTGACTCCACGCCATTCCAGATCGCGGTCCCCTGCAAGGTGCATTCGGTCCAGAAGTTGAATCAAATCAGCTTCTACAGCTGTGGCTTTGTTATCGGGATTCATAGGTTTTGTGGAGGGTGTTCTGAAAACTATTTCGTATTTACGATCTTGTGGCATGGCATCAAAGACCCGGTTGGCAGCATATGAGGTTGACTGGAGTTCGACAACAAAGTCATCAGGATCAAGCAGGTTTGTTGCCTCCGGCCTGATCACTGATCCCACATGACTGCGAACTGCTTTCATGCTGAAAAGAAGCATATCTGCTTTTTCTTCATATTGAGTGGTGATTTCTCTCTCCATTATCCTGTTGATGCTGATGATTAGAATGGCCATGGCCAAAAAACAGATTCCACCAGCAATGGCAATAAATACTCTGCTTATTTTCATTATAAACCCCTTGTTCTATGTAGAGTTGATGGTCAGTTACAAATTTTTTGAACAGGGCGCAGGGTGTCCTGCTCCTGAGAACAGCTTTTCAAAAAATGCACAAAATTTTGCAATACAGACCGAGTTTTCGAAAACCATAAAAAAAGGGGCTACGTTTTTTAACGTAAACCCTTGAAATTTAACGATTTGTGCGGACGGACCTGAATCTTCCATGAGGTTCTATTTAGAGACCTTATTCAAATTCAACAAGACATGAGAGAATCGCTGAATATTAACAATGATATATACCATGTTTTGGCAGTTACAAACTTCAAACCCGTGAATGGATCTACCAATGAGCAAGTATAAGATCGAGGTTTCAGCAAAACTGGTTGAGTGTTAGGGGAAACAGAAGATAACCCCATTGCACTAAATTAATCTTTTCAGCCAAATGGTTAAAGCTTACAAGTAACTGGAATCGTTTTGCTAACAAAATAAGACGGTTACAATTCTCATATTTTTACGATTTTTGCTTATGATTGATGCACATTTGCCTGAAAAGTTCCGTCAAAGATGAGAGCTTTGCGCCCCCCATGTGTCAGGATAGATGTCGCCTTGGATGAATTTTGAGGGAGGGCCAAGAGGAGGCCCCCCGGGGGGCCTCCTCTTGGAGCCAAATATCTCTTTCATCCTATTTTTAATATCACAAGGGGCAGGAGTTATTTCAATGTCTTACTCTTTGCATTTTAAGGAAAATGTAGTCAAAATGGTACTTACAGGTTCTAATTCTCAAGCTCAGGTCGCCAAAGATATGGGAGTACCTGCGTCTACCATGCGATACTGGCTTAAAACAATCCAGCACCCAGGAAGTACCACGATGGCTAAACATGAAAAACGTCCCCAGGATTG
>NZ_KN882183.1:1799-79741 GCF_000934755.1 Desulfonatronovibrio magnus | reverse complement strand
CTGTGCCAGGCGCAAAGCTCTCATCTTTGACGGAACTTTTCTGGTAATTGAGAATCAATCATATGTAAAAATCTTAAAATTGTGAAAACTCTAACCGTCTGATTTTGTTGAGAATTTGGTTTTAGTTACTTAGAAGGCAGCGTGTAGAGCTGAATACAGGAATGCTGAATAGATACAAATTTCTTATAGTTTACTTTTTGACTGATGCTAACTTTTCTGCCAGTTGCTCCAGTTCATCCCAGCGTTCAAAAAGTTTCTGGACATGATCTTCAGCCTCACTGAGACGGGCACAGAGGTCCTGTAGCTTTTGGGCGTTGCTCATGACCTCGGGGCGGTTCATCTCATGTATCAAATCTGCAACAATATTTTCAGCCTTTTCAATATTTCCTTCCATACTTTCCAGCTCAAGTTGATTCTTGTATGACATTTTGCCAGGTCTGGCAGGTCTTTTGCGTGTTTTCTTTGTCTCAACAAGTTCTGACCTGGACTTCTGCACTTTATTTTGCATGGAAAAGGCGTCAAGGCATTGGGAAATATCAGCAAAATATGTGCTGCCCCCCTGACCATCCAGGAACAGCAAGTTGTGACACAGATTATTTAAAAACATGCGATCATGGGAAATAAGAACAATGGCCCCGGGGAATTCGGAAAGACTTTGTTCAAGAATTTCAAGAGTAGGAATGTCAATATCATTGGTAGGCTCATCAAGAAGCAGGACATCAGCTGTTTCAAGCATTAATCTGGCTATAAGCAGCCGTGACTTTTCTCCTCCTGAAAGACTGGATACAGGAAGGGGTAACTGCTCTGGAGTAAAACGCATTCTTTTGGCCCAGGAAACTACATGCAGGGGATTGCCCTGAAAAACCACCTGATCCCCGCTTGGGCACAGGGCCTCTTTCAGGCTTTTGTCCTGATCAAGCTGTTCCCTGCCCTGATCAAAGTAAACTGTTTTCAGGCCATCCGCTCTTCGCACCTCTCCACTGTCTGGAGCCATATTCCCGGAAAGTATCTGTAAAAGACTACTTTTCCCTGCCCCGTTGCCACCCATTATCCCCAGACAGGAACCTGGAGACAAAGCAATGTCAAGATCACTGAACAGGACCGTATTTTTACGTTTCAGGCTGATGCTCTGTGCCTTCAAGAGCTTTTTGGTTTTACGCCCTGTTGCGGAAAATTCAATTCCGGCAGCCTGATTGTTCTGATTTCTGCTTTTTACCTCACAAAGTTCTTCCTGCAGGGCATGAGCAGCACTAACCCGGTATCTGGCCTTTGTTGTACGAGCCTTGGGTCCCCTGCGAAGCCATTCAATCTCTCGCCTGGTCTTATTGGCCAGAGAATGCTCAAGTTTTCCCTGGGCGAGTGCAAATTCTTCACGTTTTTCAAGAAATTGCGAGTAATTACCTTTAACTTCCATGAATCCTTCAGGGTATAGCCTGTTCAATTCCACAATTTTATTGGTCACGTTTTCTAAGAATGTCCGGTCATGACTGACCAGCACAAAGGTAAAATCAGGCCTGGCAAGAACTTTTTCCAGCCAGATAATTCCATCAATATCTAAATGGTTTGTAGGTTCATCAAGAAGGAGCAGATCCGGTTCCTGAACAAGGGCTCTGACAATAGCCAGGCGCTTGATCCAGCCACCGGACAAAGTGGATACTTGAGTATCTAAAGACTGAAAACCTGCCTGAACAGCAATCTTGCTGATTTGTGCAAACATATCCGGGTCGGGATTCTTTTCCGGCAATACTTCCCATATGGCCTGCTCTACAGACTGATCAAAAGAAAAAGTCTCTGACTGGGAAAGGTATACAAGTCGGATATCGCCTTTGGGGATGATCTGACCAGTATCAGGTATCTCAATACCAGCCATAATTTTTAAAAGAGTGGATTTTCCTGAGCCATTAGGCCCGATAAGACCGGTTCTTTCCTGTGCATGAAAACCAAGACTTAATTCTGAAAATAAAGGTTTTTCAGAGTATGTCATGGATATATTGCTGCAGCTGACAAGAAGTTCTGAATGCGTCATTTGGTCGGGGGGTAAAAAAATTGATAGATATTTATTACATAGGGCCAGTCTGTTCAACTGTCCTGGATTCCGGTTTTCGCCGGAATGACGGTAATGAGAAATATTTAGCTTTAACCGTCACCCCGGTCCTGGATCGAGTCCGGGATGACGGATCCAGGGTACAGTTTTTACCCCTCGTTCCCAGGCTGGAGCCTGGGAACAGGTGCTAACTGCCTTTTTGAGCCAAGATATCAGCAAAATCAAGGCGATTTATTACTGCTATCTGCTCCATGGGTCATCTGCTCAATTGGTTGCATGGCAACTGATAACCGTTTCTATCCAGCTTTTCAAGTGCATGATTTTCGTTCAGCAGTAGCCTTGCATCCCCAATGAATCTTTCATCATGACTGCATCCATTTAGGATATTACAGACTTAGCAGTATCATGTTTACACATCGCGTCAAGCGCGAAATGTAAACATGTTTATCCTCTGTCCAGGATCTCTATCCAGTACCTGGCCCGACTGCGCAGTTCGGGATCATTTTCTGCCTGGCGGAACGCTTCTCTGGCGCTGTCTAAGCGTCCTTGATGATATTGGGAGATTCCCAGCAGAAACAGAGCATCCCGGCGTGCTTTCGGACACTGAGACTCAGTGGCGAGACGCAAATGCTCACTGGCCTCATCCCAGTCTTCTATCTGCATGAAAAGTCTGCCCAGGCGCAGCCTGCACTGGCAATTATTTTGACGCGTTAACTTTTCCTGCATGGCATTGGCTGCAAGGCGCAACTCACTGGCCTGGTGCCAGGCATCAGCCAGAATCTGATAGTATCCGGGTCTGTCCGGAATTTTTCCGTCTTCAAGAGCCTGCTGCAGAATCAAAGCTCCCTTGCGGGGCACTCCGGCCTGGCGGTATAGCTGCACCAGCCGGACGATGTCATCTGAGCTGTCAAAAACCCCACTTTGATATCCGGCTGACAAAACAGCTGCTGCCTTATGGTCATTGCCCATATGCATGTGCACCCCTGCCAGGTGCTCCCAGTATCGTCTTTCATCTGGATGACGCTCCAGCAGCACAGGCAGCCATTTTAAAAGCCCTGCATAATCATCAGCATTATGCATGGCGGCCACCAGCATTTCCATCCAGCTGTCCCGGGGCTTGTCCGCATTCTGAATAGCAGCTTTCATGTGCTTAACAGCTTGCTGATAGCTTCCAGCCTGGTAATGTATCCAGGCCACTCCGGCATGCTCATCAGGGGTTAGTTCGCCAGCCATATCAGTCCACTTGCTGATCCTTTTCAGGGCCTCATCATATTGCTCCAGAATAATCAGAATCTGGGCTGAATTATACAAAAGCCAGCTTCTAATGGACTTGTCAATCTCGTCACAGCCAAGGGCATTGTCAAAGGCGTTCAAAGCTTCCTGGTGACGGTCTGATTCACTAAGCAGGTATCCGCGCATCTGCCAGGCGGAAACCAGCGTGTGGGGATCATTGCTGAACCTGTCTATAACCTGCAATAAAATTTTGTCTGCATCTTCCCATTTTTGTTCACCCACAAGCTCTCTTGCCTCATTTAGCGCATTGAATGCTGCCTGAGGTATTGTGGCTTGCTCATCCCTGGCCTGGGCTGCAGACTGCCAGCAAAAGAGTGCAAACAAACCAAGAACAACAGACAAAAACAAGTGCCCTGATTTACCGAGTTTGCTGGTGGACTTTTGGAAGGTACTCATATTTTTTCTCCTGCACTATGTTTATGCGATGTCTAACGGGATTTTAGTTCTCCAGTCTGAAGGTAATGGTAATGGTGGCCAGAGCCGGGACCGGCTCCCCCTCTCTGGTCTGAGGGTGAAATCTCCACCTGCTTAAGGCCCGGACAGCTTCCTGATCAAAAACACCGCGCCTTGGAGAGGCTTCCAGGACCTGTACATCCTTGACTGATCCATCAACATCTACGATGAACTCCAGCCTGACCCATCCGGATATACCTGCTAACTGGGCCCGCCTGGGATAGCGGGGCGGGACCTGGCTGACCGGAGTCAGGGATCTTGTGTAACGTACGGGGCCCTGGGCTGCTTCAGGACCTTGAGCCATGGGAGCCGCCGCCACAGGCAGGTCAGCCATGCTTAGATCCGGTCGAATATTCGGAATCAGGGGATCAATGCTCAAGGCAGGAGGTTTTGGCTCCTGTGGTATGGGGGTGGCCTCCATAGGCGGAACAGGCTCCGGCTCTTCCAGAGGCTCAGGTTCATTTCTCTGGCGCTCCCTGATTACTTCATCAGGAGCATCAAGCCGAATGAATTCAGGGATAGGTGCAGATCTGTCCAGGTAAAGACTGACATCACGCTGGGAAATCAGGCCCTGCATAAGCAGAAAAAGCCCCACAGCAACTCCTATCCCCATGGTCATGGATATTGCGTGTCTTGCAGCTGCTTTAGAAGACAGGGAATACATAACTATTTTCCTTTAGACATAACTCAAGGCCGACTGGCTGCCACAGCCACGTTCTGCACCCCGGCCTGACGGACCTGGTCCATGACCTGGATAAGAATCCCTGTCCGGGAGGCCTCGTCAGCCTGAATCACAACTGATCCCTCGGGATTTTCAGCCCTGAGTCTTTCAACATTGGCCCGGACCGCCCGGATATCAACCTGACGCCCGTCTATCCAGATGGCTCCGGCATCAGACACTGCTATCATAATATTGGCCAGTTCCTGGCGCTGGGCTGTGGATGCTGCAGGTCTGTTTATCTCAATGCCCGCTTCTTTTACAAAAGATGTGGTCACAATAAAAAATATGAGCATGATAAACACCACGTCCATCATGGAAGTCATATCTATCTGGGCGGATTCAAGTTCCATCCTCTCCCGTCTTTTTCGCAATCTCATAAATCTACTCAGCCTCTTTCAGGGAGTGCACAGGGCACTCCTTAAGTTTTCTCAGCAGTTCATCCCTGAGCTTACTGCCTTTTTGCCTTCCGCCCCTCTGCAGACGGATGCTGAACACAAAGCCTGACAAAGCCACAACAAGCCCGGCCATGGTGGGGATGGTAGCCATGGACACTCCAGCTGCCATGGCCCTGGGATTACCTGTTCCCAAAAAGCTAATGGTCTCAAAAACATGGATCATGCCTGTAACTGTCCCAAGAAGCCCCAAAAGAGGACAAACAGCAATAAGAGTTCTAATCATGTCGAGATGAGCATCCAGCCTCTGCCTGATTCTTGAAACATCCCTGCGCAGCAGCATATCCACGGTTTTAACATCAGATTCGGGCTGAGACTCCCATCTGGAACAAAGTTCTGCAAACTCTCTCGGAAAGATCCGCATGTGATACCAGTATCTTTCAATTATAAGAGACCAGAGAACAGTTGCCACCCCAAAGATGAGCCACAGCACAGGTCCTCCGGCATCAAAAAAACGTCTGAGCTCAAGTACAGGCTCAACCATGTTCCGCCCTTTCCCGGTATTTCTGCATATGTTCGGCCAGATATCCTGCTCCCTGCTCCTCCATAATGCCGATGAGCCGCCTGCTCTTGGATGAAGCAATGCTGTGCAGAAAAAGCAGGGGGATAGCCACGGTCAACCCTAAGGCCGTGGTCACTAAGGCCTGGGATATGCCTCCGGCCATAAGCTGTGGATCTCCGGTTCCAAACAGGGTAATGGACTGAAAGGTCTCAATCATGCCCACCACCGTGCCGAGAAGTCCTAGAAGCGGAGCCACTGCAGCCAGGATCTTAATGGTGGTCAAGCCCTTTTCCAGACTGGGAGACTCCTTCATGATGGTTTCTTCCAGCCTGATCTCCAGAGTCTCTGGATCTACTTTTTTATTGCGAAGGTATTGATCCATTAAACGGCCCAAAGGGTTATTCCGGATAATCTCTTCTGATCCCAGCTGTCTGCCAACCCGCCTCTCGGTCAGCAGTAGAACTGCAAATCTAACCGCAAAGAGAATTGCTCCCAGTGCGCCCAGGCAGATTATTATCAGCCCGATGACCCTGCCCTGCATGACTCGCTCTATAACAGACGGGGACTGGACCAGCTGGGCCAGGATGGCCCCTCTGGACGGATCCAAGGCAAAAGGCAGAATGTCACCCGGTGCTGCTTCATCAAGAGCGGCTGCCTGTCGCAGATAAGCTGAGCCGGGCTGCCTGGGAAGCTTTAGAAACTGGTTTCTGCCCTGAACATGGGAAAGATAATGTCCCTCTGAAACAGCATTAAATGATCCCACCCGGACAATCTGTTTTTCAACCTTATTTCCATCAGGGCGAACAACTTCTGCACTTATCCTTGTCACCCGCCCTGTTTCCACCATTTCTTCCAGAATCAGCACCCAGAACCTTTCCAGATCACTTATTGCGGGCAAGCTTCTGCTGTCTGCCAGCTCATTTAAAAAATCCAGGTCACCGGGTCGATCGGCCATGGTCAGAGAACTCATAAACAAAGCATGAAAGTCCCCGGCATTCTGGCGGACAACACCAAACATTTCACCAAGGCCCCCCTGTTCTTCACGCAGATCTTTTTCCAGCCCGGAAAGCAGGGATTCATTCTGCTCATAGACATCCAGCAGGTGCTCCTGTCTGGCTTGCTCACTGCTTAAAGCCTCACGCATCTGTCTGACCCGTTCCCGGGCCCCTTCAAGATCAGACCTGAATTCCTGCTCCCGTTCCCTGTTAAGGGCTTCTTCAACTGCCGCCCGCTGGCGGATCTCCTGAAGCAAAGTATCAAGATCAGTCCCGGCCTGGACAGAACCAGTAATGAAAAGGCCCATAATCAGGGCAGTCAAAACAAACAGATATCTCATGGCTGCTCCATCACTGCCGGCGTTGAGTATTCACCAAACCCTTCATCTTCGTACACAGGAGCAAAAACCGGCAAAGACATGATCACAGGCACCTGAATAAGTTCAGGTGCCGCCTGTCTGCCAGCTATGCGAATACCCTGCCGGACAGTCTGATTATATCTCCTTTCCAGAGGCAGCCACGCTCTGTCGCGGGCGCTCCAGAAACCGGTTTCACTTCGGTCCAGAGTCTGATATGCCAAGACCAGACGTCCAATGCGCAGAAACTCAACGCTTCTCTCCTGTCCGTCCAGGACAAGCTCACCCTGGAAGGCCTCCATACTCCGTCCAAAGTCAGACTCAGTCTGGTAAGCCAGCATGATCTGCCGGAACTTTTCCGGGATATCCACATCTGCTCTGACCATGAGGTTTCTCAGACCTTCCACCCTGGCCCGGCGCTCATCCTGCAGAAAAGGCAGATCAGCATGGACAAAGTCTTCCAGAGTATCCAGCATGTGCAGCATAAGAGGGACTATCTCCCGCTTGGTAACCTGGATGTCATTGATCTGTCTTTCCAGGGAGTCCACCTCTTCCTGTTGTGAGTTGACCATGTCGTTCAGGTTGTCATTGTAAACAACCAGGTTTCTGTGCTGCCGGGAAAGATCTCTGTATTCGTTCAGCAACTGCCTGGTTTCTTCAGACATCTTGTCAATCCTGTCCTGGGACTGTCTTCCCTGGTCAATGATAATGGATTCTTCCTGCACAATCTGCTGAACTTTATCCCCGGCCATCAATCTTGCCGGAAAAAAAGCTGCAAATAGAATAATCAAAATTATTATCAACTTATTCAAAACAGATTTCCTCTTAAGATGTCATTTAGTATGCAAAAAACACAGCTGGGAGTTTGCAGATGCAGAAAACTACTCAGGATGCAGGTTAACATCGCTGCATGGTGAATAGTTACAAAACACATATTAAAGGTTTTCATGCAAAAAGTCGGACAGAAACTTATTCTACAAAAAACATAGCCATAACTCTTTGTTTTTACTGATTCCTGATCCCTGACTTCTGACTCCTGCGACTGCAAAAGGTGTTTTTGCAGTCAAATAATTAAAACCGGTAGCTCAAACCGCCATAAAAGGTTGTCGGCTCTATCTGGGTAACGTTATTACGCTCAAAGGTTTTGTTGAAAATATTATCCACTCCGGCAAAAATCTCAAAGTTTGGGCCGAAACCTTTGGAAATATAGGTTCCAAACAGTGTGTATGAGTAGCGGTCCCCTTCGGCGTATTCCATTCTGCCGGTATAAGACATGCGCAGGTTGGCCTTGAGCCTCCAGTCCGGATATTCGTATCCGAGCTTTACAAACCCCTTATACTTGGGCTGGGCCCCGATATCCTCGCCTCCGGACTTGTTATCAATATCCATCCAGGTCAGGTTTCCGTCCACTGAAAAACCATGGGGAAGTCTAAGGCCTGCCTCAGCTTCAATCCCTTTGATTGTTGCTTTGGCAATATTATCCCACTGATAATAGCTTTTCCTGCTGGGGCCGCTGCCTTCAACCCGGTTAAAAATGGATTCAATGAGGTTCTCGACATCAGTATAAAAGCCGGTCAGTCCTGCGTAAACAATATCAAAATCTCCTTCGATTCCCAGTTCGTAGCTTGTAGACTTCTCTGCCTTGAGATCCGGATTGGCTTCATATACCTCCTGGCCTCTGCGGCGCAGTGAAGTGACGTACAGTTCAGTAAGGGAGGGAGCCCTGAAACCCTGGCCAAAAGATGCCCTGACCCTGATGGAGTCAGACAGGCTGTAGATGGTTGAGGCTCTGGTTGTCCACTGATCTCCATATTCAGAATGATTATCATAGCGCAGCCCGAGAACCAGATAAAGCGGATCAAAAATATTAAATTCATCCTGCAGAAATACGCTGAAATTATTCACATGTTCCTTGTTGCGCAGCTCGCCCATCTGGGTATCATCCAGTTCATCCCGCCGGAAATCAAAACCCAGGGTTACCAGATGACTGTCAAAGTAAAGACCTGAATATCTTGCTTCAGCCTGATTCACATACTGGCTGGTATTTCTTCTGCCTGACCGGGCGTCCGGATCGAAAAGCATTTTATTTTCATATTCCGACCTGTTCACCCTGAGCATAAAGTCATGCACGTCTGAAAAATGAGCATCATACTGGGCAAAATATCCTCTTCGTTCTTCATCAAAGTTTCTTGTCCTGTCCATTCTCTCATAAAACTGACCACCCTCATATTTATTGTCTGTATACTCCACCCCGGCTGACAGCATCTGGCTGTCAGTCAAATCAAAAGAAAAGCGTCCGGAAAGCAGCAAAGGTGACTCTTCAAACCCGTCATCAGGCAATGAACTGGTTTTATTCCAACCATCTTTTTTTCGCTTTTCAGCTGACAGTAAAAATCGAAAGCGGTCCAGGGGTCCGCCCACCATGGCGCTGCCAACATACTCTTTGGCATCGCCGTCCTTATTAATTCCAAACTGGGTTTTGGCTTCACCGCTCCACTCGTACGGGGCTTTTCTGGTAATAATATTAACAACTCCGCCAAGGGCATCACTGCCGTACAGCGCTGAAGCAGGTCCACGCACAATTTCAATACGATCCACCATAACCACGGGGATCTGGCGCAGATCAATCATGTCATTAAAACCAAATGCTAGTCTGCGGCCATCCATGAGCACCAGAGTATGTTTGCTTCTGGCGCCGCGAATGCTGGGAACCCTTGTTCTGCCGGACTCTCTGGAAACTATCAGGCCCACTGAGTTTTCCAGAGCGTCAGCTACTGTCAGGGCATTCATTTCCTCCATCTGCTTAGAGGTAATGACTTCAATGGACCCCGGCGCATCAGATAAATACTTTTGAGTCATGGTTGCAGAAACCACAAACTCTTCAAGCCTTGCAGGTTCCTCTTCAGCAGCCAGAACAGGGCCGCCGGCCATAATCAGTAACAAAGCCATGATAATTATTTTTTTTGCCACATCTCTCTCCTATAATAATTTCTGGATAATTGTTTCAGCAGGGTTAGTTCTGAGCCTGTTCTCTAACCTGACGGCGCTGATCCCTGATTCTTCTGTCAATCTCGCCCTTTTCAATATGTCCCCAGGCAATGAAGGTGTATTGATCAGGGACTTCAAAAAGATCCTCAAAATTCATGGCTGGATAATTCTCCAGTATAAACCTGCGGTCCTGACTGCGTTTTTTACTCTGAGCCTCGCTAATGGTCCCGGCATGCTGCTTTGCGCGCAGCTCAAACCAGTCACTGGGCCACATTTCATCCTTAAGCCTGATAGTCACGGCCTGCATGGTGGATTTGCGCAGGAACTGGTAAACAAAATTATCCCCTCTGCTTTCAATTCCATGCGGTGGCCAGGTTTTGTCCCTGGGATTATCGCCCTTGAATATAAAGTCCAAAGCACCCATGGAACCCCCTGGGGCACGGCTAATAGACACGATATCCTCAATAACCGGAGTTTCTTCCCCGAAAAGCAGGCCAAAACCATATTTGGCCGCCAGAAAGGAAACTGTGCCAGTAAGGCAGGGATGCTCCAGAAACTCATACGCATCCACCAGGCTGAGATTATGGGTCTCACCACCCCTGATGACTGTGACGGGTGCCAGATCTCTGGCAGCCTGGGTATAACTTCCATCTCCAGCACCGCAGTCTGCTGTGGCAGGCAGGGCAGATCCCATGACCAGAACCAGGAACATCATCAACCCGCACAGGGCTTTTAATTGCAGATTCATTTATATCTCCTTAATTTGGGAGTAAAAAGTTAAAGGTAAAAGGTTAGTGGCTTACTATTGAAATCTTGTCACAAAAAACAAGAAAAATTTGAACCGCAAAGGCGCCAAGTTCGCAAAGTTAAAGACGCGAAGCAGGTGTATTGTCCAAAACCGGGACACGGTTTTGGACAAGGCTGCCTTTTCATTTGCCGTTACCCGGCAAATGAAAAAAAACTTCCTGCCTTCCTTTGCGACCTTTGCGTCTTGAGTGAGTCTTCGAACGGGCGGTTAAGTATTTTTTCTTGGGTTGCGGGCATGGCCCGCATTAGTATCTATTCACCACATACGGAATATGGTTATTCAAAGGCACTGGATTCCGGCTTTCGCCGGAATGACGGAGAAGAGCAGCAGCCAACTTTATCCGTCACCCCGGACCAGATCCGGGGTCCAGGTCTTCTAATTCGATTGTGCTGAATAGTTACAAAGGCTAAGACAAGGAAGTGGGAATAAACTGTTATTCACCTCTTTGTTGACGCCTCAAATCCCGGCCCAGCCTGTCTGCCTGATGATTTTAAATGATCTGTTATTCATATATTCTTTCCTTTTAAATTTATTCAACTACCTCAGAGCTGAGCAGCTCCAGGGTGTGGCCTTCACCTCCGTCGAAAAGAACCACAAAATCACCACCAGGTTTATCAAATTCAAAAAAACCAGCCCTGTCCAGCATGCCACAGGCCAGCATGCCCCCTGATTCCTGATCAATGACATAGATGGGGGTACATGATGCGCAAGAACCATCTGACCATCCGCCTTCACACAGGATTGTGCCGTCCCCTTCGTCATAGCACATGAGCAATGGGGAGTGCGCCCTGGCACTCCCCGCAAAGCAGAAAAAGATTAGAATAACCATAAAGCAAAACTTACTCTTCACACCAACCTCCTTTAGAGTCTAAATGAATAGAAAAGATTTTAACTCTCAATATCTGCAGATTTACAAAAAAAAGCGCAACAAACAAACAGCACCACCACCATTGCGGTGCGATTCACACTGTTGCGCCCTCACTTTCCTCAGCGCCAAATGCCTGAGGACCGTAGAACACACCTTAGGTCAGAAAGCCATCAAGCTCTGCTTACATTAAATTACAGATGAAGAAGATGGGATAATATTTTTTTGCGACAACATAAAAGCAGCGCAAGCAGGCTTTTAAGAGATTCGATAATGAGTGTCAACCACTTTTAACTCGGAATCAGACTAACGAATAAACATTTTTTTCAACTCAAAACCAGGGGATCTATATCGTCCAAGACTGACTACTTTGAACCCATCAGGCTTGCTGTCTATGCTGACGACCATCAGCCTGGCCTGCCTGTTATTGATATAAATCCTGCTTCCGCACCTTGTGTTAATTATCAGCATTTTTTTTACCATGGGAATGTGATCTTTAAATTCAACTACTGACTCTAATTTAATTATTACTCCCTGTCGTATGCTCAGCCGTTCATAAACCTGCCTGACATTATTTTTACCAAGAAGTTGCATGACTTCAAGATCCGATTCATGAGAAATCATGGCCAGCTGAGATTTATCTTCATTCTGACGAACCAGGACCTTGCAGGCCAGTCCCTGAGTGATCTGAACCAGCTTATTGTTAATCAAAAGACGATAACACAGGGGTTTTACATGACTGATCATTTGAATATGACTGCCCTTTTGCACTCCCAGGTCATTTAGAACATCTTCAAGGCAGGCTCCGCAGGTCATTGCTTGAACATAGCCTGATTCTCCAGGGAACATTTCACTGACAGGAGTCCTGTGGTCATCATCATGGTGTACGAAAACTCCGGCAGCCATCCCTGGATCAAGAATTACCATTCCATGCTTTGCAAGTACCTGCACTGATCTTTCAGCTGCCGGCTCAAGTGATATATGCAGTTCAGCACCTGGTTTTATGCCAACTCCGGCCAGGCGACGTGCTAAATTGTCATCCATTACTTCATCCAGCACAACTTTCGAACCTGGTTCTATCAAATCCAAGCCTGGTGACATGAATACACTCCTTAGTAATTGGTGATAAAGTATTAACAGGCAGGACAAGAGCCCCGCAATTTTTCTTGGCAGGTGATATCCAAACGGATAATCAATTTCAATATTTAATTTAAAAGGAGGATTTTATGCGAAAACTTGTCATTTGTCTTGTCTTGTCTTGTCATGTCTTGTTTATTGTTTGTGTTTTTTGCCCACGCTTTTGCTGCAGAAAAAAGCTATCCTGACGGAGCTTACAGGGGGATATTTGCAGACAGAGGGGACATAAAGGTTGCCCTTCAGTCCCCATTCCCCCTTCAGCCTTCCCCCTTCAGCCTTTCCCCTTCAGCCTTCATCCATCATCCTTCATCCATCATCCTTCATCCTTCATCCATCATCCTTCATCCTTCATCCTTTCCATGTTTTCACTTAAAAAAATATTTATTTCAGAAACGCATTTTACATACTCACTTTCAAGCTCCTGAAATAAATCACGCATACTTGTTATATTAGCGGAGCAACCTGCTATTTCTATGAGTTTGGCTATTTCAGTCATTTGTGCACAACCCACGTTGATTGTGTTTTCCTTGATTGCATGTGCCTCTCGCATAGCCCCCTCAATATCCCCCTGATTAAGCTGGCTGCTCAGCCTTGACAGATTGTCAGGCAGAACCTCCTTGAACTTTTCAAGTACTTGACTGACAAACTGCAGATCATTGTCCATCATATCAATGAGCCAGTCCTTGTGAAAAGCAGGCGAATCATCATTCTGTTTAGGCTGTGTAGGGCTGTAATGCTCATAAGATTGGCATGGCAGCTGGATATCATTTTTGTCGGATTGTTCGTCAGTATCCTGTCGTAGCCATTTTTCAAGCTTTTTTCCTAAATCAACTGGGTTAATGGGCTTGGCTAGATAGTCATCCATGCCAGCCTTGATGCATTGCTCCCGATCTTTACGCATTGCTCCGGCAGTCATGGCAATGATAGGAATGCCAGGCTTATGCTGTTTCCATCTGCTTAGTTGATATTCCATCTTCTGGCATCCGGATTTCATTTTCGGGCACTTGTCATTTTCTGACTCTAATCCATCAACTTTCAACTGCCTGATCATTTTAGTCGCCTCCAGACCATCCATCCTGGGCATCTGTACATCCATCAGCACAAGATCATAAGTTTTAGATTCTACAGCATGCACTGCAGCCAGTCCGTTATTAGCAATATCTACAGTCAACCCCATTTTTTTAAGGAGCCCTACAGCCACCTGCTGATTTACTTTATTGTCTTCTGCCACAAGAATATGACCTTTAAAGTTTAGCTGATCAACCTGTTCACGTTTAATTTCTCTGACTGTATGCCTTGTTATGATTGGATGCTTTTTATTTTTTCCTGCGCTTGAAAGTACAGTGAGTAGAGTATCATAGAGTTCTGTCTGACGTACAGGCTTGTTAAGATAGGCATCAAATCCGGCCCTTTCCAGCAATTTAACATCACCTGGACGGCCAATTGAAGTTAGCATGACTAAGGGGATGTCTCTGTATCTCGGATTATTCATAATATTGAATCCCAACTCTTCTCCATCGATAATTGGCATCTGCATATCCAGGATGGCCATGGCAAAGGTATCTCCCTGCTCATAAGTTCTGAACAAAATTTCTAGGGCGCTGTATCCATTATCAGTGTGCTTAACTCTTGCCCCCCAGACCTCAAGCTGCTTTTTAAGGATTTCAAGATTTGTCTGGTTGTCGTCAACAATCAGAATATTCTTATCTCTTAAATCTCCAGGAAGCATGAAGATGGTGCTCTCTTTCTTTTCAGACTTGATGAATTTTGCAGTAAACCAAAATTCAGACCCTTGCCCGGCTTTACTGTCAACACCAATAGCTCCACCCATTAATTCTGACAGATGTTTGGCTATGGCAAGACCAAGCCCTGTTCCTCCAAATTTGCGAGTTGTAGAGCTGTCCATCTGATTGAACTTTTCAAAAAGCAAGTTAATTTTGTCGTCAGGGATGCCAATGCCTGTATCGCGAACTGAAAACCTGATGAGAACTTCATTGTTTGCAGATGACTCTACGTTCGCTGTAATCAATACCTCTCCTTTATCTGTAAATTTAATGGCATTGCCCACAAGATTAGTTAATATCTGTCGCAAACGCCCGGGATCGCCTTTCAGAGCTGAAGGTACATCAGGGGCTGGCATGCAGATAATTTCAAGGCCTTTTTCATGGGCTTTGAAAGCCATTAATGACGCTAAATCTTCTATGAAGTGATGCAGGTTAAACTCAATTTCCTCCAGTTCAAGCCTGCCGGCTTCAATTTTGGAGAAATCAAGGATGTCGTTGATCACTGACAGTAGAGACTCTCCACTTAGCTGGATTGTATCTGCCAATCTTCTTTGCTCTGGAGAAAGATCGGTATGTAATAAGAGGTCAGTAATGCCTATAACCCCATTCATCGGAGTTCTTATTTCATGGCTCATATTTGCCAGAAACTCTGATTTTGCCTTTGTTGCGATTTCAGCCTTTTTTAAGGCATCCTTTAAGTCCTGTTCATATTTTTTCTGTTGTTGGGCGTTAACCAGCAACCGGGCCAGCAGGTTGAGCAAGTTAATTTCAGTATCATGCCATTCTCTTAAACTGCGGACAGAATCCAAACCTAAAAAACCATAGCAGCAGTCATGGAACATAAGCGGAATGCATAAAACAGATTTAATGGCTTGAGATCCCAGCAATTTCTTAAAAGGGTCATCATCGGGTAAACTATCCACATCCGATAGCTCAAAAGGTTCACCTTTCTTGTGCAGCGATATCTGCTCATGACAAATTTCAACTGAGATATTTTGTAAGTTGTGAATTTGTTTCTCTATGCCTGGTGAGCACCATTCATGGGTGTTGGACATGATCTTGTTTTCAAGATCATAAGAAAAGATGTAAACCCGGTCGGCCTGGGTAAACTTGCCTACTTTTTCAAGAGACTCATCAATGGCTTGATCAAGGTTGCTGGATGCCACTGTCAGAAATGAAACAGACATTTCCATTAGCAGGGTCTGAAGCTCTAAACGGTAATTGAGCAGTTCCTGATTTTTCCTGGCCTCTGAAATATCCCTGGCTACGGCAATAAACATTACCTCCTCATCTTGAATAAAAGGCTGTATTCTGACTTCAACGGGGAAACTGACTCCATGCTTACCCTGATGGACAGTCTCAACTGTAAAAGACTTTTCATTATTGCGGACAATCGTATCCAATGTTTCGGACATCTGCTCCCGGGAAACATCTGGCTGGATATCATGGGGGCCCATTTCCAGCAGCTGTTCTCTGCTTATTCCCAGGGACTTCCAGGCAGCCTCATTGGCATCCACAAACTTCATTGTTTTACGCTCAAGTATGAAAAAACTATCTGTGCTGCTGTCTAATGCATGCTTGAAGCGCTCATTTAGAATGGCTGTCTTCTTAGTCTCAGTAATGTCTGTGAACATGGCAAAAGATCCCATGAACTGACCGTACTCATCAATACGCGGAGTTGATGAAATCTGTACCCAAACCGGGTATCCCTCTTTATGCATCATGCGCAGCTCATAATTTCCTGCACTGCCTTCAGCGCGGTTTTGCCACCTTCTAATGAATGCTTTAAGGTCGGATGGGTGGATAAAGTCCAAAGCAGACCGTCCGATAAGCTCATGCTCCCCGTAGCCAAGCATTTTGCAGAAGCTTTGATTAACATAAGTAACAGTACCCTCTTTGCAGAGCATCCTGATGCCCTGACTTGATGCCTCAACAATCATCCGACAACGGTCAAGATCTGTGCTACGTGCTTGATCAACCTGTCGCTGCTGGGAATGGACGCTTAAGGCCTTTTTGCAATCAGAATTGTCTGATTCGTTATTAGAGGAATTTACAACCTGACCCTGATAAAACAGCTTGTCCGACTCAAGACCTGAAGCTGTCCAGATATGCGTTTTTAAAGATACCTCTCTGCCGTCACGACTTTTGAGGCAAAGGAGATAATTATGCAAATGTCCATTGTTTTTAAGCTTTTCTTTCAGGCTTGGACAATGGAAGGTCCCAGCCATGGATGCCTGCAATTCATCAAAATTCTCAAAGCCAAGAAGACGAAGAAAAGATGGGTTTGCAGCTTTGAGTCCCGAATCTGGATTGAATATGAATGTTTCCAGAGGAGAGGCATGGGTTGATTTATGAAAGCAGTCGATCAGTTTATTAGACATCATTTAGGCATCCTCCTTTCAGGTAACTACCTATTTAAGAAACTTGAAGCGCAGGTTAAAATATCAGATTTAACCACATCGCATCGTATATGTATATGGGGCATACGCAAAATATATCTCTAATGCGGGCTGTGCACATAACCCAATTTAAACAAGGATCGTTAAGTTGGGCCCATAACCTTACTTTTCAGACTGAAGACTGAAAACTGAAGGCTGAAGGCTAAAGGCTAAAGGATGAAGAATAAGGTTCCTGGGCATTATCGCTTCTAAGTAACTACAATCATATATGTTATAAATTAAGAGCATTTCGGTTTTACCTTACAGATTGCTTCGGTCGCTTAGGCTCCCTCTTGGGTGACAGGTTTTCAGCAACCACATCCGAGACACCTCAGGTGTCATTGCGAGCGAGTCTTCGAGTGCGGCAATCCTTGTTGCGAGCGAAGCGAAGCAATCTCGTGCTAAGGCTGTTTCATATTTTTACGTTTTTTGCTCATGATTGATGCACATCTGCCTGAAAAGCTCCGTCAAAGATGAGAGCATTGCGCCTGGCACAGCTTCCTGCCCGGAGGCTTACAGTCCGGAAGGGGACTGTCCCAATTTCCAAATATGGGACTGTTTTTCAAAGTGGAGGCGGCTTCCATCTGCCTGGAATTAAATAGCCTGAAAAGATTTTTACCTGACGAAACCTGAAGTATGATGTATAAGTTCAGTTTATGGCTTTTTTACAGATTAAAAAGCTCAAACATTTGTCAAAACTATGAAATGTCTGTTAAAAAACATCAGATAAAATTTAAATATCTTGTAACACGGAAAATTATTTTCTGTAACTAATCTCCACGATGAGCCTGGTACCATTTTGTTATTCATCAGCGTGTGTCTTCTTTACCTGGTTTCGGAAAAAAATAACTGGGAATGCTCCATAGTTATAGATAGTCTTTGCACCCTAAAGATTATGAGTGTCATCATCAACAATTTGCCAATAAAAAAAGCGCAACATAGAAAGGGCTGTTCTGCCCTGCTCCTTGTCACGCTTTCACTTTCTCAATCAGAGCTTATTCTGCCAAGACCGTAAAACGTTCCGTAAAATTTAACACATAAGGTTCAAATGTCAATTCATATTACGTCGCCATCAGGTACAGAGTTTACTATCAGTAACTAACGAGGATTGTATCCACAACCCAATTTAAACAAGGTTCGTAAAGTTAGGCCGATTACCGTACTCTTCAGACTAAAGGCTGAAGAATAAGGTTCCTGGGCATCATTGCTCTTTCAAGGATAAAAAAAAATCGTAATAGTTTAGCCCTTTTTTAAGGAAAGCAGGGGACAGGCACTCTGGGCCCCACTTGAGGATCAACCGATGATTTAAACGTCTCACTTTTGAGACAAGTGGGTCCCAGAAGAGCCAGTCCCCGTGCCACATGCAAATGGCTAAACTATTAGAAAAAATCTTGTTTTTTTCTACTGTATTGTAACGGTAAGTTACTAACTGGACAGTCAAATGTTATTGTGCAACCCCTTGGATTTATTGCCATTTTACAAGCTTTAAATATCCAGATGTTTCCAAGAACTAACCATCTGAAATCATGATGTTTTTTTCTTCAGCTAATAACAATTAACTGATAACTTTTAACTCTCAAGTTACTAAATCTGGAAAGCTAAGCTTTCATGGCTAACTACGAATAACATCGTATGAATATCAGTCAGTCACTGCCTCCCTGAAAGCTACAAAACTGCTGTCAATTTGTATATTTACGAACGGACGGGCCGGAACTCTTGCTCACTAAGACTTCCGGCCCTCTGGCCTGTTAGAGAGTCAGCTTTAACGGTAAAGCATATACAGCTTTAGAACCTTGCAGCTTAAAGCCAGCCGTTCGTGATCAACAGCCCGGCAAAAGGGGAATCATTTTCCGGACGGTGAAAAAGCTCAGGAGGTCAGTGCGTTGTAATGTCAAATTCCTCGCCACCTCACGCGCCTGAACAATCTTTTTCAGCCGGTTCCGGCCAGTACAATAGTAACCGGTATTTTTGCCGCAGCTGATGATTTATTTAGAAATACGTTCTTGAGACTTTCAAAACCTGCATCAGGCAGCCCTAAAATAGACGCTTTTTTTCAAATCAATACCGAGAGTACCGTATTGCTTGAGTCTGATTTCTTCAAAGTCTTCAGGCTTGTTGCCAATACGGACAAAGTATACCATCCTGTTTTCACGGACAAGGCTCCAGATCCAGTCCATTATCAGGGCAATAGCAGGGTTTTTCTCTGGGTTCCAGCATCCACGCAGGTAAAGATAGCTCACGTCCCCTCTCGTACTGGTTCCTAATCCAGTGCATGATGCCGCGTTAATGCTCATGCGGCGAATGAAAATGCGAACATCAATGCCGGCCTGGCTGATGAATTCTACAAGATCATCAATGTCCACAGCTATGGCCACTTCATTAGTGCATTTGCAGTTCCGGCAAGATCCGTTATTTACGACTTCAGATGGTTTGCTGACCGGCAAAGCATAAGGGGCATTGACAACTTTTTGTTCCATCATGATAAACCCTCCTCAAGTTTCCTGAGCTATTCATACCCGACCAAAAGTCGTGGCAAACATATACTAATTATTCATCGTGTTGGGATTCAGGCTCCACTTTGAAGGCAGTTACTCACAAATTCGGTCCCGGGCCGCCCGGGTGGGGAGCTTACAAATCAAAATATCCATTTTTGGAAACAGACCTTGAATCGCACGTGTTAAACTCTGACAAGGCCTTAATTAAATTAAGTCTGATGGTTTCCAGCTGTTTGGACTTGATTGATTTGCGAGTTCTTTCCAGTCCGGCTATGGCTTCCTGAATAGCTGCAGCCAGGAACTTTTCCCTGATTGCTGTCGCGGGCAAGTGAGCTCTTGTGCATCCATCCTGGGAATGACTCTTGCTGTGTAAATGAGTAAGAGACTTAAGGCACTCCTGTTGCTCGTCGATCTTTTGATGCAGGCTTTCAATGTCTTGCATCAAACGATTCACAAGGCTTTGTCTGGCAATGTAAGCTTCTTTGGTCATTAGTTTTGATGGGTTTTAAGTTTTAAGTTTTACGTTTTAAGTGTTAAGTAAAAAAAACTGCGGGTTTAAGGGTGCCTGCATGTAAAGAAAAGAATATCTCACGCCCCCTGCTCCTATCTCAGGCAAAGAATCTGAGGTTTGCAAGTCTTTTCAAAGACAGGTGCCTGGGGGCGAGAGATAACATATTGTTCAGGATGGATTTAAACCTTCTCGCTACACCCTACGCTTTAGACGGATAGACCAAAAAAAAGCGTGCTGGATAGAGACGCTGCCTTACCCTATCCGTCACGCTTTCACTTTTTCCGCCAGGTATGTCTGCGAAAACCGTAAAACGTTCCTTTATATGTATCAGTAATAAATTTGTACAAACATCGTTGTGTGTAATTGATGCTTATGATTATCAGTATCAAGTTGGCATGTCAAGAAAAAAATAAAAAATTTTGACCTTCCGGTTTTAGCGTATTTGCTACTCAAGCTTGCCCGGTGAAATTGACCGAAGGTCTACGGCTACTCAGTACTTACTTGGGCGAGTTTTCGAACTGGCAAGTGACAATAATCTCTTATGTCCTGGCCTAAACATATATTCAGCTTAGATTTAAGCATTTTCCGGCAAAGTGCGCATTAGTGACTTACCGTTTCAATCCTGTAGAAATAAGCATAACCATGTGCTGCTCATGGGACCTCCCAATGTTGGAAAAAGGGTAATCTTTAACTATCTGACAGGAATGAATGTCAATTGCGCCAACTATTCAGGGACTACAATAGATTACCTGGCAGGAAAAATTTCCATTGCCGGCAAAAAAATGCTTCTTGTAGATGTGCCCGGAACCTATACCCTGAATGCTACCAACCAGGCGGAGCAGGTAGCAGTAGATATGCTCAAGGGGCTGCACAGGGCAGGTTATCAGCCGTCTTTCATGCACTGCAGTAATGATACCGGGGACTATTCCAGTGCCCTCTCACCAAGACCTGGCTCTGTTGTCTGCGTGCTGGATGCTAACAATATTGAAAACAGCCTTTATCTATTGTTGCAGATTATGGAGTTCAAAATCCCCACCATAGCGGTTTTGAACAGGATGGATCTTGCCAGGGATAAAAACCTGAGCATTGACCATGTAAAATTAAGCAAGGATCTCAATATTCAGGTTATTCCAATGGTTGCAGTTGAAAACCAGGGATTTGATCAGTTGGAATCTGCTCTGGAAAATATTGTTCTAAACCCTGTTGAGCCGGAGGTAAACTGGGATATCAATTGTTCATGCCTTTGGAAGGTTGCTGAGAAACTACGCGGAAAAATCTGCGTTCAGGGAAAGCTGAAAAAACTTTCCAATAGAAGTGTCTGGGGTAATAAACTTGTCAGTCCCTGGCCTGGCCGCCCTTGGCCTTTCTCGTTTTACTTATCTCTTTTGCACTCATAGTGGGCGTCGGCATGCAACTTCACCAGCTTATTCTTTTACCGCTGTTCAGAGGGCTTATCATCCCGCAAATCGTTATGATAGTTGAGGCCCTTGTCCCACAAGGAGTCATCAGAAACATCATGATTGGCGAATACGGTTTTCTAGTCAAGGGCATTGAGTGGCCATTCACCCTGGTCATGCCATATGTGCTTTCATTTTACGGGGTAATGGCTGTGCTGGAAGACAGTGGATATCTGCCCAGGCTGGGGGTTCTTCTGGACGGTATTCTGAATAGAATAGGACTGCAGGGATCAAGCATTATTCCTCTACTGCTGGGCTACGGATGCGGCATTCCAGGGATTCTGGCCACAAGAGCCATCTCGACAGGAAAGGATTATGATCGCCACCATGATCTGCATGGCTGTTCCATGCATATCTCAGACAGGTGCCTTTATCGCCATGCTTTCTGAACGTTCAGTATCAGTAGTTCCTGCAGTTTTTATGCTCTCATTTGCAGCATTGCTTGTTTCGGGCTTAATTATGGATAGATTATTTAAAGGGCCAAGACCTTTGACTATCATTGAAATTCCGGAACTCCTGCTTCCAAGAAGACAAGTTCTGATGAAAAAAATCTGGGTCAAGTTAAAACACTATGTTATGAACGGTGCTCTGCCCATGATCATTGCTGTGGCCATTGCGGCTCTACTTTACGAAACAGGAATCATGGCCTCTGTGGGGAGTCTGCTCAGCCCCCTCGTGGTTCACTGGCTCAGAATGCCCGAGGAAGCATCCATCCCCCTGATCCTGGGTATAATGCGCAGGGAACTGGCAGTCCTGCCGTTGTTAGAGATGAAACCGACTACACTTCAGCTTTTTGTGGGCGCAGTAGTGGGTTTATTCTACGTGCCCTGCATTGCTATAATTGCTACTCTGGCCAGGGAATTCAATGTCAAAACCGCCTTATTCATGCTGATTCTGACAAGCACTACAGCTTTTCTTGCAGGAGGCATATTTGCTAGGATGGAGTTTCTGGAGTTTATGTTTAATTTTAATGAGCTATAGAAGTGAGCATTTATCAGCATTTTGCATGGTTTAAACCGAAACCGAACCCGTGGGTAACTGTCTTGATAAGTTGAGTCTGAATTATGCAGGCTTTTAAAAATGCGGAAGTAAGCCTCCTTCACATCGAAGGACAGTCACTTTTCTAATAATCAGGTCAGACCTGCAATGTGCAGTTACTATGACAAACAGCTGATTATTTATGTTTTCAGTAATACGTAATGCTCTCAATTAAGAGTCATGCAGCTCCTCAGCCATGCAAGGCAGAAGAGGGGAATCTATTCGTCCCCATTATCGTGAAAAGGGCGAACACGAGGTTCGCCCTTAATTTTGAAGGTAAGCAGTGGTTTTGCCTGGGTCGTCAAAGTCAACGTTGGTAATTGGCAAATAAATCTACATGGAACCTATGTACAATGTTGACCTGAACCTGACTTCTGTTATGGCAATGCCGGTGCCGGCTACTTCCCTGGCTGGTACTCTGTGATCAGTTTCAAGAACATATCTTAACTCAGGATTAATTGTGAAGGTAACTTTGCCGTCTGCAGGTACATCATACTCCGCAATTTCATCATAAAGTATTGAGGTTGGCTCCAGGGACTCAAAAACTTCAATCTCCCCTCCAGATACTGGCTGACCATCGTATAATACCTGGACTGTCAACTGTTTGTGTCCATTTGGTAAATCTGTAATTTCTACTGGAACTATTTCTAATGGGATATCAACTGGATCATGGACCAGTGAGCCAGCCTGACTTGCCCAGACAACGCTTTTGCTAAAATCTCTGATTTCAGTAAGTCTGTATCTATTAGGGTCACGTTCAAGAACGAAAATGTGCTGCCCGCTATTGGCCAATGTTACAGATGCCTCGTAATGATTATCAAGTTCTGTGAGGTCTACCTGCTTAGTATCACCTCCTGGCGTAAATATGAACAGATTCAGATTGGTCAGCTCTCTTTCATCTAATGGATCGTCTGCATGAGCAAAGAAAGCTTTTAATTTAAAATTTTGGCCGGCATTTACCTGAAAGGGAACCTCAGTCCAAATGCAGTGAGCCATTGCTAACGTAGCTGTCGCAAGCATAATTAATACCGAAGCGCATAGTGTTTTGAACCAATAAGTCATGATCTTCTCCTTGGGTTTAGTTAGTGGTTAAAATTAAAAAATGGTAAATTTCCGTTCACGGTAAGCGCATAAGTTAATTGCTGTGAACGCTTAGTAATGAAAGTGATAAACGTTGTCAATATTTTTGTTTAAGTTTTTTTCTAATAAACAGGTCTGACGAGTAGCAGTTCAAGCTCACGGATTGACGGGACGAATCCATGAGGTAAACTTATTGGTACAAAATTTTGGTTCTTCGGGTTAAAGCGTGTTTGCTTCTTACAGGTAACTACAATCGTTTTGCTAATAAATTCAGATTACTATGGCTTTACCATACAGATTGCTTTGTTCGCTTAGGCTCCCTCGTGGGTGACAGGTTTTAAGCAACTACATCCCTGACAGCTCAGGTGTCATTGCGAGCGAGTCTTCGAGCGCGCCAATCCCAAACGCGTTAAGGCTGTTTTTTAGTGACTCCCAAGTTCGGTCCCGGACCGCCCGGATGAGGAGCTTACAAAAAGAATATTTCACCCCCGGCCTAAGTAGGCATAGAACCGCCCAGGTGAAAACCGTTAAGCTGAGACTGCGTCTATTTCACAGGGCAGGCAGGACCCACAGAGAGGAGGGCAGGCTAGAATAATCTTATATTCACATCCACCGAGCCGGTCTATATGCACTACATGCTCCTCGCCCGGGGCGGATGAACCTGTATTTTTCCACTACAGCCAGTTTCTGCCATGACTCAATGTGATCTCAATCTTTATTATTGTTTCTCGTTGGGAATGATCTAATTCGGGCTGTGCCCACAACCCAATTTAAACAAGGATCGTTAAGTTGTGGCGATAACCGTACTTTTCAGACTGAAGACTGAAGGGTGAAGGCTTAAAGCTAAAGAATAAGATTCCTGGGCATTATTGCTTTTTCAAGGTTAAAAAACTTTCTTGTATTTTCTACATCATTTTAACGGTAAGTTACTAAAGGATTCAAACTGTATGTTACTAATTTCCAGAGCAGGAGCGTCACTCAATGCAGTTTTCTGGTTTGGTCTCAGGCGCACAGGATAAAACGTTTTAAAAAAATACTTGACTTCAGAATGCTTGAAAGGTAGTGATATTAATTATCGTTACATGCAAACAAAAGGAGGAAGTATGAGTGACTTTGGAAAAGGATTAATTTTGTTTAGCGCAGGGCTGGTGGCAGGATATCTTGGTACCCGAATTATTGAAAACCCGCAAAGTAAAGCAAGGGGACTTGCGGTAGGTGCCATTTCCCAGGGACTTGATCTGAAAGAAAGGATCATGACATCTGTAGAGAAGGCAAAAGAGAATGTAGAGGACATGGTTGCTGAGGCCAGGCAGGAAAAGGACGGGAAAATTGGCATTGCTGAAGCTGGAAAGGAAACACAGCAATAAGTTTAAACTTAAAAAAACAGCAGCAGAAAGGTGCTGGTCTGATTAAATAGTAATGGGCGATTGCGTTTCGGCCATTTATATTGTTGCTTGTTAATAGGGTGTCGTGACTTTATAATGGACCTTATGCTTGCATTTTCAGTTCATCAGGCCAGGTGTCTAAGAGTGTGAAGAAGTATCTTCAAATTTTTACGTAAAGGCTTTGTCCGGATTATGTCGCGGAGAGGTCTTCAGAAATGCAAACGGAGCTTAAAAATTGAACTCAACAATAAGAATAGTGCACGAACTGCCTGGCAGGATCAGATATAGAGTTGATCCCGGAATTGACATCCACTTGCTTGCTGCAGCAATCCAAGATGAGCCGGACGTCATTAAGGTGGACTACTCTGCCAGAACCCGCAGTTTGCTGGTCTATTCATATACGTCGGAAAATGAAGATGTTTGGGGCATTGCCCGAGAGTTCGACAGTCCTTCATGCACTACTCAGGCAGGAGGAATCCCTTTGCCTGTTGTTAGACGCAATCCCCTTTTCCTGCCCTTTTTTCTGCTACGACGTTTCCTACCCGTCTGGGTCCGGTTTCTCATGTCTTTGAGACGGGCCTGGCCATTTCTTGTCAAGGGGTTCAGGTCGTTCATGCAAGGCCGGGCTGACCTGAACCTTCTTGACTCCTTAGCCATTGGCATTTCATTGGTTAAGGGAGAGTTTCGTTCAGTTATGATAATTACAACCCTGCTTAACCTGGGAGAATACTTAGAAAAATGGACTCGCAAACGATCTGTGGAGAATCTGGCCAACGCTCTTATGTACTCCAACGACAAGGTCTGGATCTCTCAAAATGGCACAGAGATTGAGAAGCATGTTAAGGATATCCAGCCAGGGGAGATTGTAGTAGCCCGCAGCGGACTTCAAATACCGGTTGATGGTGTTGTCACTAAGGGAGTCGCCATGGTGAATCAGTCCACCATGACTGGAGAACCACTGGCAGTACCCAAGGAAATTGGAGGCAGTGTGTTTGCAGGCACTGTAGTGGAAGAGGGTGAGGTTCATATCAGAGTAACCAGGAAAGAAGATGAAACCCGGGTCTACCAGCTTATGAAGATTATTGAGGAGTCGGAAAAACTCAAGTCAGGGCTGCAGGCCAGAGCTGAGTATGTAGCGGACAGGATTGTTCCGATGACTCTCATGCTAAGTTTGTTTACCTATCTTTTCAGTAAAAATTTAAACCGGGCCCTGTCTGTTCTGCTGGTTGACTATTCCTGCGCCATTAAGCTGTCAACGCCCCTGACCACGCTTTCAGCAATGCGCGAAGCAACTTGCAAAGGGGTGGCCATTAAGGGAGGAAAGTTTCTTGAAACCATGGACAAGGTGGATACTTATGTTTTTGACAAGACAGGGACTTTGACCCAGGCCAGACCTGAAGGTAAGGAAGTAATCGCTTTTAATGGTTTTGAAAGACATGAGGTCCTCAGGATGGCGGCCTGCCTTGAAGAGCATTTCCCGCATCCTGTTGCCTCGGCCGTGGTCAAGATGGCGGACGATGAAGGGATCATCCATAAAGAACGTCATTCACAGGTCAAAAATATTCTTGCTCACGGCATTCTTTCAACCTTAGACGGTCAGGAAGTCATGGTGGGCAGCAGGCACTTTATCGAACAGCACGGACAGATTGATCTTGTTCCATATAGTCAACAGATATCTACTCATCTTGCAAAAGGCCTTTCAATACTTTATGTGTCAAAAGGCAAGCAACTGGCAGGTTTGATTCTGATTGAAGATCCTTTGCGGGAAGATGCAGCAGACTTTATCAGACGTTTACGGGCCTCTAACCCAAAGGAGATTCATCTTCTGACAGGTGATGGCTCTCAAACAGCGCGTCAGGTTTGTGAAAAGCTGGGTTTGATCCATTACAAGGCAGAACTTTCGCCGGAAGACAAGGCTGTTTATGTCAGAAATTTAAAGAAGCAGGGGGCTGTGACAGCCATGATTGGTGACGGGATGAACGATACCCCGGCCCTGTCAGCGGCGGATGTGGGCATTTCAATGAAGCACGGAGCTGATCTGACAAAAGAGATGTGCGATATACTCCTGACCAATTCAAATCTTGATGGAATATTCACTGCCAGGAGAATTGCTTCGGGTTCCATGTTTAGAATCAAGCAAAACTACTCTATTATTGTAGGGGTGAACTCAGCGCTTATATTACTGGGTCTTGCAGGCAGGATTTCGCCAATGCTCTCAGCGACCCTGCATAATATGACAACCTTGCTGGTAAGTCTCAACAGCCTGCGCCCCTTGGATCCGGAATAAACAAAGTATCTGCTGCTAATGCGGGCTGTACCCACAACCCAATTTAAAACAATGATCGTTAATTTGGGGCGATAACCGTACTTTTCAGACTGATGGCTGAAGGCTGAGAGCTGTAGTCTGAAGGCTGAAGGCTGAAGGTAGGAGACTGATGGCTGATGAATGAAGACTCAAGGCTGAAGAATAGGGTTTCTAAGCATTATTGCTCTTTCAAGGGTAAAATTTTCTTGTTATTTTTTACAGGACTGAAACGGTAAGTTGCAAAAAATAGGGAATGTCCCGGAATAACACAGTAAGAAACGCGTATTGCTCCTATTATTAACATTTAACTGATAACTTGTAACTCCTGCTTTCATGAAGAATCAGAATGAATCTGATTTTGTATCAGTTTTTTTGAGAGTTCAAAGTTCCTGATTGCAAGCGCTTTGAGGCTTCCCCCATTGGTTGGACAAAAAATGGGTCAAGTTAAGGTGTAGACCTCGTAGTATTTTCAAGGGCAGGGACAGAACCTGTGAGTAACTTATACCCCTTGTTCCTAAGCTGGAGTCTGGGAATAATAGTAATAAGGAAGTGATCATTTAGATCAAACCACCCCCAACCCCTGCTGAATTAAGGAAGTGAGTACACCGTGCTGTGCTCCAGATACGACAAGGTTGTGTGACATCAACCTTCTGAAATAATTGACATAAATTGGGACAGTCCACGCGATGTATTATCTGAAAGTAGAATAATGTGGTGAACAGACACTACTATTGATTACAAAAAAATGACTGGTCTGTAAATAAATGCTGCTGATTAATCTTTTCATACTGCAAAAGTTCCTGATTCGAAGTTTAATGAGTTAGTTAATGTTTATAGTATCGCAGGACAGTTAACGTTCAAGCGCCCGAAGGAGTGATGATATGCTGGTAAGTGCAATTCCCGGTAGACTTAGAGTAAGACATGATGCTCTGCAATTTAATCAGAGCGCCAATGCTGTTCAGTCCACACTGTCTGAACTGGAGGGCATACAAAATTTATCGTTGAATACAAGAACCTGCAGTGCCCTGATTGAATACGACCCTCGTGTCATTGATCAGGCAGTAATAAGCAGCAAGCTGGCAGAGTTTCTTCCTGATCAGAAAAGGTCAGAAAAACCGAGAACAGCCTCCTGGAACAAGGGACGAGTCTCCAAGAGAGGAATGCTGGCCTGCCTTGGGGCAGCTCTAATTATGGCTGTTCTGGATGAGGAAGATGCTCATATTATGTTTGGTATAGGCTTCCTGGGTTTTTTGGGCCTGCACCTCAATGTACATAGCAAGAGAGTTCTCAAGTAAAATTATCTGATGCGGGTTGTGCCCTTAACCCAGAAGTATCTGTTTAGCGCTTTACATGTGGCATGGCTTCCTGCCCTGAGGCATACAGCCCGGAGGGGGACTGGCTCTTTCGGGACCCACTTGTCCCCAAAAATGAGATATTTGAAGCACAAAATGATGTTTAAGTGGGTCCCGGAGTGCCTGTCCCCTGCTTTCCTTAAAAGCGCTAAACAGATACACCCAGAAAAATATCTTTTCAGCCCCCTATGCGACTCAAGCTCGCCCGGATGAATAAAACTGCGTTTACGGCTACGCCGTATTTAATTAGGCGAGCCTTCGAGTGGGCGAGAAACAACATATTCTTATGTCTTGGTCCAAACATATATTCAAAATGGATTTAAGCCTTTTCCCGGCAATGCAAGCTTTAGACGGATGAACCAAGAAATTCAGCCATTCCAACATTTAATCACGAATATTTTTGATGCCACACGCTTCCATAGTTGTTAAAACACCACTCAATCCGGATACAGTATTAAAGAGAATTCAATACCTTGCAGATGATTTGCTCAAGGAACATGGTACACAAGTTATTACTTTACATAATAACCTTGATTCTGAGAACCCGGATGTCACTCTTAATATAGGCGGCTACACTCTGCACGGCAGATTGTTCATATATAGTGGCTGGGTTGAACTTAATGTAAAATATCCCTGGACTGCCTCAATTTACAAAAACAAAATCAAACAAGAGGTACACGAGATACTTTACAGTCTGCTTAATGGTGACACATAAGAGTTGGTTTTTGTAACAGCTTAGACGTTGAAATCCGCGCTGGGACTGTTATTCAAGGTGGCGGCGGTTCCCAGCCGCCTGGACTTTAATAGCCTGCAGGATGCAGGCTCCGCTTACCAGGACAGTTACTCACAGGCTCCGGCTTATAGAAAGGCCGTAACTGATGCATTTCTAAAAAAGTTTTAAATATGGTCTTGACAGTCGTAAAATATGCATTATAGTTCTATTAAGTTCAATTTTTCACAAGGGTAGAGCTTATAACATTCTGAAAATCTCATCGTTAACATATAAACATTAATATCAGTGTTAACGCCCTGCCAATTGTCAGTTTCAAAGCTTCTAATCAACCAGAAATTCAAACTGCCACTCCTTTCTCAAACCTGACACTGCTTGCTACGAGTATTCAACGCTAAACTGATTCTACTTATTAAATTCGAATTATTCGCCTCTTTTACTGAATCGCACATCGATTCTATGCTATTTGTTACGTAAAGTATTGGCCAATCTGATTCTAACCAAAACTTAAATGCATCTAAGCTGCAATTGATAGGGATATTAACCTTTATACAGTAAAGGAGGTTGGATATGTCAAACTTTCTGAACAAAGCTTACAGGGCATTTTTTGTATTTGTTGCAACTGCTGCTTATCTTCTGGTTGCCAGCCTTGGAAGTGTGAAGGCCACTGAAATTGCCTGGCACTACTATGACATGCATGGTCAGATGATGGGAGCGCCAAAACTTACTGATCCTCTAACTATAATCGTGACATTTCTTATCATTTTCTCCATAGGCCTGACGATCTGGGTGGCAAGCAGGAACGCTGACGAGAAGGAAAAGGAAGTTGACGAAGGAGTGAGCAGATCCCTTGAAGTTCCAAACTGAAACTGTACCCTTCAAGTATCTGACAGTTGCCCACACTTGACCCCAAAATTTATTTTAACCGCGAAGAGCGGTTAAAATTCTTATTTAGTGCTATAAGTACTATAATCTTATGCTAAATAAGTGATAAGAATAAAATAAAAAATATCAAAAGTATTACGCTTGTTGAAAATGTGCTCGATTTATTTCAAATTGGCCATACCCCACTCGTAGTGGGGTCATGTGTGGGCAACTGTCAGTTCAAGTATGGGGGCAAACAAAAAAAACCGGTCCGAATCACTTAACTATTTAAGCTGTTTCGGACCGGTTTTCATTTGTCAGCACCAATGCGGGCTGTTCCCACAACCCAATTTAAACAAGGATCGTTAAGTTGGGGCGATAACCGTATTTTTCAGACTGAAGTCTGAAGGCTTAAGAATAAGGTTCATGGGCATTTTTGTTCCTTCAAGGTTAAAAAAACTTCACTGTTTTTTTCTACAGGATTGAAGCGGTAATTTACTAAATGACAAACAATTGAGAAAAATGCCCGTGGCCGGTTTAGTAAACTTAAATGGCTTATGGCCTGCATGGATATACTAGCCCAACACACATACCGATCCCGATTACTTGGTCTGCATGACCCATACTCCATCCCAGTCAGGGCCAGGTGGAGACTTTGCCATTTGTCTGCATCGATCAATGTACTTAAGACAGGGATAATCCTGAGGTTTAAGGGTCAAAGCTTTTTGAAACTCTGAAATTGCCTGTTCCCATTTCTGGGAGCGGTAAGCAGCCAGACCTTGTTCAAAAGGCGCGATAAAGGCAAGTTCTTCCTGGGTAAAATGATAATTTCTAAAAGGCTCAAACACTGCGACAGGCTTTTGTTTTCCCTTGACCCTGACCAGGTCTAATTCTCGATAGGCAAAATCATCTCGCGCCTGATTTCTGGTAAATTCACTGACCAGTATTTTGACTCCATACATTTTGGTCAGGCCTTCCAATCTTGAGGCCAGGTTGACCTGATCTCCCATAACTGTATAGTCAAATCTTTTAGCTGAGCCCATATTGCCTACAATGACTTCACCGCTGCTAATGCCTACGCCGATCTCTATGCTGGATTGTCCTGGTATGCACCACTTTTCCTGGCACTCATGCAGCCTGTCAAGCATTTCAATAGCGGTTTTCTGGGCAACTCGGGCATGGTCGGGCATGTCCTCCGGGGCTCCAAAGAAAGCCATGATTGCATCACCCATATACTTATCCAGTGTTCCCTTGTTCTTTAAAATTACCTCAGTCATGGCAGTAAGATAGTCATTCATGAAGTTGACAAGTTCCTCTGGCTCCATGGCTTCTGAAATATTGGTAAAACTTCTGATATCGGTAAAAAGAATAGACAGGTTTTTTTTATCGCCGCCAAGTTTCAGCAGAGATGGATTTTTGACCACCCGTTTTACTACATCAGGGCTTAAATAGTGTTCAAATGTGTTTTGCAGCTTTCTCTTTTCCTTTTCTTCAATCCAGAAGTTTTGGAATGTCAGCAGACTGAAGTTTCCGGCAAGCGTCAATAAGGGCATAAAAGGTGAAAAATAAATGCCCTGGGACTGAAATAGATACATTGTGCCAAACCATAACCCGGCTGCACATAGCATTAAGGGCAAAACAAGCCACAGTCCGGACAACCAGATTATGATGATGGTTGAAGCTATTCCTGCCGCAAGGATAAGAATCAGTTCAGTGCCCAGTGCCCAGTCAGGCCTGTGCAGAAAATCGCCGGTAAG
Source organism: Desulfonatronovibrio magnus (assembly GCF_000934755.1). NCBI lineage: Bacteria > Pseudomonadati > Thermodesulfobacteriota > Desulfovibrionia > Desulfovibrionales > Desulfonatronovibrionaceae > Desulfonatronovibrio > Desulfonatronovibrio magnus. The sequence continues at coordinate 47,931 of NZ_KN882183.1, read as the reverse complement.
AATATTGTCAACTACAGTGGCATGGGCCTCAACTCCTGGAAAGACATTGTCCAGTGGCGTAGACCGTATGTCCTTAAGTCCGGCAGCAGAAGTGCCAATAAAGACAATTTTATCCTGAAAAAGTCCCTGGCTGGTTCTGTCACTGAGGATGTCAGATGCTGAAACATAGGGAAAAGATTTGCCTGGTCCGCGATAGTTCAAAAGAAGTTGTCCTCTTGAATCCAGCGGAATAGTTTGAGCACCAATGCGAATTGATTCTACACCTCCTGCAGAGGATCGAACCGCTGCCTGGTTCAGGCCCAATGCATTAAGTAAGGCTGCCAGGGCAAGGCTGGGATAATAGTTGTCATCGTAGGACATTAGAAGCGGAACACGCCGGATAATGCCGTCGGGATCAGCAGCGACATTCATAAAACCTGAACTATCTACTGCTTTGGACAGAATATCTATGTTGCCTGTAATGCCTGCAGCATGAAACAAAGAATCGCTTAAAGGAGGAGCTCCCGGTTCACTGACAGTGGCTATGCGCAAAGGATGAATATGTGCCCGGTTGTTGCTGACCGGCTGAAGGACATGATCTCGCACAAGATCGAAATAAAAACCCAGGGTAAATGGACCTCCCTCTAAGATATTGGCCAGAATCTGATCATTATCTTCAAGCCCCTGGGGTAAATTGGAAAAACTCATGCTTACGCCAAGTTCATCCTCCAGCTGTTGCTGAATGATATACGGGGAGGTCCGATCCAGTTCAGCAAAAACCATATCCAAGGCTATGGAGGCGGCTCCGTCCCTGCGGATCTTTTCAAGCATGAGAGCTACTCTGTATCTGGGCCACGGCCATTGACCGAATTCAGAGAGACTTGCTTCATCAAGATCAACAATAATAACTGATTCGTTTACTTTACCATCATAAGATAAACGAAACACAGCGTCAAAAACGTTTAGTTCAATAACCCGCAAAAACTGAGGCTGAAAAATGAACAAGCCTGCCATGAAAGCAGTAAAAATGCTGCCAGTCATAAGTGGCAAGCTCTTTAAGGCCCTAAGTCCAAATAATTTGCGCAGAAATTGCATGACGATACTGACCTTTATCTCAGCCGCAAAAAAATGGCTTGAAGTAACTGGATTTTTTTTGCTGGCGAGATCACTAAAAATAATGTTACATGACGTCTAAGTTTTTCAATTTTCTGATTTTTGTTAATCAATATTTGGAATCAGCCTTAAGGTCAATAGAGGTCGAGCAGGTTTTAACTGAATGTATTTCAGCTTGACTCCAAAGGCAATGTGCATGTCAAAATTTTGATAATTGCAGAGAACTGTCATTTTAGTGCGATTTTGCTGTTGACATAATAGTGAATTTATGTCCAAATTTTATATAAAGAAGATGTGTTTTTCAGGTCATACTGCCGGGGTTTTACGACTTTGATCATACTCAGCTATATTCATGCAGATGACCATTATGTGCTTTACTTGATAATTAACTGCAATCGTATATGTAATAAAATCAGTGTATTATGGTTTTGCCATGCAGATTGCTTCGGTCGCTTAGGCTCCCTCGTGGGTGACAGGTTTTCAGCAACTACATCCCTGACAGCTCAGGTGTCATTGCGAGCGAGTCTTCGAGGGCGGCAATCTCTAACGCGCTAAGGCTAATCTTTAGTTACTCGCAGGTTCGGTCCCGGGCGCGCCCGGGTTAGGAGCTTACAAGTAACTTCAAAAAAAACTGGACCCCGGATCAAGTCCGGGGTGACGGTTAAAGCAAACTATTACTCTTTATCGTCATTCCGGCGAAAGCCGGAATCCAGATTTTTTCTTGTTCCCAGGCTGGAGCCTGGGAACAAGGGGCAAGTACGGGTCTGTTCTTCAATGTGGAGGCGGCTTCCAGCCGCCAGGAATTTAATAGCCTGCAGGATGCAGGCTCCACTTTAAAGACAGTTACTCGCAGGTTCGGTCCCGGGCCGCCCCAGGGGAACAAATATGTGACAGTTCTTCAAGGTGGAGGCGGCTTCCAGCCGCCAGGAATTTAATAGCCTGCAGGATGCAGGCTCCACTTTAAAGACAGTTACTCGCAGGTTCGGTCCCGGGCCGCCCGGATGAGGCGCTTCTAAAATTTGTATTTTAAACATCATTTTTTTCATTGAGGTGTTTTATGATCAGGATATCCGTGCTGGTTTTTTTTGTCTTTTCCTGTTTGTTGATTCCAAAAGCGCACTCCATGTCTCTTTATCAACTGCTTGAAAATGCTGTTGAGGAGCATAACCTTATACAAGCCGCTGAAGCAGGCAGGCAGTCCGCTATTCAGGGAGTAAGACAGACAAGAGGTGAGTGGTATCCACACGTTTCCGCATCAGCCAATATTGGTCAGGAGCACATTGATCCAGCGAGCAGCAGGTCTGCGTCAAGTAAAACAAGAAATCACCAGACACTCAGGGCTTCTCAGCTAATTTATGATTTTGGTCGCTCCGGAGCCGGCATTGATCGGTCTCTGGCTGTGCTGAATCGCTCTGAAGTAGAGCTCTTAGCTACCCGTCAGGATGTAATGCTTCAGGGTATCAGCGCTTATCTTGATGTTTACAGGTTTGCGCGCAGGCTTGAGCTTGCCAGGCAATCAGAGAAGAGAATAGTTGATTTAACAGGAGTTGAAGAAACCCTGGTAACGAGAGGAGCTGGTCTTGCTTCTGATGTTCTGCAGGCCAAATCTCAGCTTGCAGCAGCCAGGGCCACACGAGTCAGGGCTGAAGGACAACTAATAAACGCCAGGAGTCGCTTTAAGGCAGTCTTTGGTTTAGATCTCACCGATGAGCAAGTAGGTAGAATGTACCGTCCAGCCAGACCTCTTGATTATCTGCCGGCAACTATCCATGAGGCTCTTCAGGCAGCTTCTGAAAAAAGCCTTGATATGCATCTGGCAGAGCATAATATTGATATTGCTGATCATGAAATACGATTCAGACAAGCAAGGTATCTGCCAGAAGTGCATTTAATTGGAGAGCTTAAGCGAAAGCAAAATGATTCCGGCATCAGTGGTACCAGAAATGAGGCCCTTGGCATGGTGGAGGTGACCTGGGACATATTCAGTGGTGGCAAGGAGCGAGCAGCTGTTATGCAGGCCATACATAACCGTCAGGAAATGGAAAGGGTGCGAGACGATCAGGAATATCTTGTTCAGGAAAGAGTGGTTACCGCCTGGCAGAACCTGATCACCTCAAGAGAGACAGCGCGTTTTCTTAAAGATCAGGCCGAGATTCTTGAAGAATTTCTGGAGCTTGCCATGCGTGAAAGAATGCTTGGCACCAGGTCGCTGCTTGATGTCCTCAACGGTGAGGTCACTTACCTTGCAGCCCTGAGTAACTCCATTTCCGCTGAAATAGATCAGGATCTGGCCATGTATTCAATGCTCTATACAATGGGTACATTGGAGCTTGACGTTTTGAGATAAAATTTTGGTAATAGTCATGTACTTTGCATGTGGCATGGAGACTGCCTGTCACCTGTTTCTTCTTAAAAAGTGCTGAACTATTACAATTTTTGCAGGAGAAATGATATGTCTTCCAGCCCAGGACAGGAAATCGGCAGAGTTATTGGATCCAGCGGAGATGTAAGGGCAGAGCAGGACAATGCTTTGCGTCCTCTGGAAATTAATGATCCGGTTTATGAAGGTGAAAGAATCATAACTGGTCCGGATTCCAGCGTAGAGATCCGTTTTCTTGATAATACCATTTTGTCTCAAGGACCAGATTCAGCACTCAGCCTGGATGAATATATATTTGACCCTCAGGATATGGACAACTCGGGTCTGTCATTTAATCTCATGCAGGGTGCATTTCGTCATGTATCCGGCAGGATTGCCGAGGAGAACCCGGAAAGAGTCAATCTTGAATCCCCGCTTTCCCTGATAGGTATCAGGGGTACTGTTACAGTACACAGAGTGATGGTAGATCAGGAATCTCATGGAGCTGAAATTATTTCGGAGGGCTTCAGTGTTATTATTCAAGACACTTTTGGCGAGATCAGAATTATTACTTCACCCATGAATATGATGGACGTTTTTAGAGACCAGCCCATGGGTTTTATGCGCCCCATAACTCCACAGGAACTGCATTTCTTTCATTCTTTTGCACCTAATGCTCTGGCTGAAACAGGCCCTGGCGGTTATTTCGATTCTCAGGATATCTCGGGTTTTGATGATACACCGGATATTTTCTCACAAGATACTGCAGCTGCTCCAGATGACTCTCGGGAAGTGCCTGAAGATCCCCATCAGGATATTCCAGACCCAACGCCTCAACCTCAAATTCAGGCACCAAATCAGCTGCAGGATCAACCAGAAGAAGATATGGTTGGTGAACCGGCACCTGTAGACCTCGCCCAGACCAGGGCACATAAGATTACAACCAAGGAAATGTCTGAAATAATTCAACCTGCACCTGTTTCTACGCCAACTCCAACCCCTGCACCTACACCTCAGCCTACACTTGGGCCTACTCCTGAGCCGCAGCCAACACCTACTCCAACACCTGAGCCAACACCGACACCTACGCCTTCACCAACACCTACGCCTGAACCGACTCCTACACCTACGCCTGAGCCTACTCCAACTCCTACACCAGAACCGACACCAGAGCCAACACCAACTCCTACTCCCGAACCAACACCAACACCTACTCCAACACCTGAGCCAACACCGACACCTACGCCTTCACCGACTCCTACGCCTGAACCGGAACCAACACCGACCCCTACTCCAGAGCCTGAACAAATAGACATCTCCGATGCAAACTTGAAAGAAGCCATAATGGTCGAGTTAGGCAGAGGTCATGAACATATACTCAACAGGGACGATATGGAGGAATTGTTAGTTCTGAATGCATCACAATTAGATATAACAGATCTGACTGGCCTGGAATATGCAGTGAACCTGAATCAGCTGTACTTGAATAATAACAACGTGAGTAATTTGTCAGCTTTAGCTGAACTTGAAAGTTTGACACATCTACACTTGTGGAACAATAATATCAGTGACAGCAGTTTGTCAGACCTATCCAAGTTGGAAAGCCTGACTTTCCTGCATTTGGGGAGCAACATCAGTATTAGCGATGTGTCTGCCTTGGGCAATCTTCTTAACTTGCAAGAACTTCACTTATCATTCAACAATATCAGCAACATATCTGCTTTGACAAATCTTGCAAGCCTGCACACTCTGAATTTGTGGGGCAATAATATTAGCGATATATCAGCTTTATCCAGTTTAGAGAATCTGCATAGTATTCAACTGGGCGATAACAATATCGTTGACATATCTGCATTGGCTCAGCTTGCGAGTCTGCACAGTCTTTACTTACGAGGTAACGACATTAGAGAAATATCCTATCTGTCTAATCTTGAAAATCTGAATTTACTTGATTTGTCTGCTAATCAAATCAGCAATATATCTCATTTGTCAGGTCTAAACAGTCTTGTCTATCTTAACTTGGAGAACAACAACATTAGTGATATTTCCCCTTTGTCAGGATTAACCGAGCTTAAAGATCTTTTCATTGACGGGGTCGATGAGGTGATTTTTGGTAGTGACGGTGATGACTTTATTGACACTTTTACTGTTTCTTCTGAAAGTAGCGTAGCTGTGTTAGCCTTTGGTGGTGATGACACTATAGATGCATCCAACAGCACGGCTACCAACTATCTGTTAGGCGGGGGAGGAAACGACTATCTGATCGGCGGATCAGGAGATGACATTATTTATGGTGGGAAAGGTAATGACACTATCTTAGGAGGAGAAGGTGCTGATGAACTTTGGGGTGGTGATTCCAGCAATCCAGGGATGGGAAGTAATGTATTTGTATTTAGAAGCTTACTCGATTCCCCAGCAGATTCATCATTCAGCAAAGTAATGGATTTTAATCCCGTGGATGATGTTCTGAAGTTTGAGATTCAGGGATTACAACAAGATATCGGCTACATAGGCAGCGATTCATTTACAGGGGGTGGCAGTCCTCAAGCCAGGTTTGCTGAAGGTATTCTTGAGATAGACGTTAATGGCAATGCATCAGCTGATATGAAGATCGAACTTCAGGGAGTGGGTCTTGAACAGCTCGGAGATCCGGCCACAGGCTCTGTCATAGATTGGCTTGACTGGATATATGATGGGCCTGATCCAGAAGACCCACCAGGGCCTGAGCCTGAGAACTGGGAAACATTGACACATACTTATGATGATAACCCAGGGTATTATGCCTGGTTTACTGAACGCAATTTTGAAATTCTTGTGGATCCCAATGGGGATGGCGACAGTCCTGAATTATCACCTGTAACAGGCAGTGATTACGCCATCTTCGGCTTTGGAGGTAATGACAGCATATCAGTAGTTACAAGTGCCAATGATCATTATATTTACGGCGGTGAAGGTGATGACAATATTGTCACAGGATCTGGTCAAAACACAATTTTTGGTGGTTCTGGCAATGATACTATCGTGTCCGCTGATGTCGGCCATAATGGACTTGGCCATGCAACTAATGATATACTTGATGGCGGGGATGGCGAAAATGAGCTTCATCTTATGAAAGGTGATTTTGATGAGAATGTATTTGATACTGATGACAGTTTGCAAAATATTCACATTATTCGACTTTCAGGTGGCGAGGATGGGGCAACAGGAGTCGATCTGTCCGGGCAAACTGAGGGATTTGAAGTGCACAGCAATAACAGTGTATTTGGAAATGACATCATAGGCGGTTCGGGTAATGATACGATTATAAGTGGAGCAGGATATGATCACCTGACAGGTGGGGAGGGTGATGACCTTTTTCATATCACTGGAGGGGAGGTACTTATTGAGGACCTGGGCAATGGACAGGACAGCCTGGTTGTTGAAAGCGGTGCTGGAGTGACTGCTTGGGTTTATGAAAGCGGTCAATGGATAGCCACAAGTGACTCAATAAATAATGGTTCGGCCACAATAGATGCCCACTATGGAGTTGAAAATGTAATTGATCTTTCCCAGGCTGGAGGGGACAATGGTTGGTTGATCAGAGGTTTCTTTGAATCAGACTCTCTAGTTGGCTCTGACCAGGATGACACCATAGAAGGCGGTGGGGGTAATGATACTATTACTGGCGGAAAAGGCGCAGACGAACTGTGGGGAAGAGGCGGCATTAATGTCTTCAAGTACTTGAGTGAAGATGATTCCAATTTAGAAAGATACGATACAATTATGGATTTTAACGTTGCAAGCGATAAGCTATACTTTGACATTCAAGGCTTTCATTCTTTCGAGTGGAGAGGTTCTGATGAATTTGATGGCAGTGGTCCTCAAGCACGATATGAAATTGATAATGGGGCTGCCGTACTTTTGATTGATGTAAATGGGGGAGGAGCGGCTGATATGAAAATTCTACTTGAGCAATTGGCTGAGGATGATATGGCAGATTTTGGATCAGAAAATATTGTGCTTGCCAACTGATGATTGCTTTGTCCCTGGTTCCTGAGCTGAAGCATTTCAACAAGAGCCAAGTACCTGAAATGGATCTCCTCAATGGAAATAGGAGCAGCCCCTGCGAGGAACCATTAAAAAGCTTGATAAAGTCTGTGATTTTGGCAGAATTGAATATTTAATATTTTATAGATAAATTGCAGCAGGTATGCATGGGGACAGGCACTCTGGGGCCAGGACGTAAGTGAGTTTAGCTATCCTGCTTTTGAGCAATTCTGATTTTTCCACCTATCAGTCCGGCAAAAGCTGTGCCTGCATGCATGATTTCCAGAAATTGAGCATATTCCCTGGCAGGCTTGTAAACTTTGAACGTGCGCATTATCCCAAGACTGGCAGCACTTTCCAGCGGTCCAATGAATCTGGCTGATCTGTCCATGAACCAGGGCCTGGCTGCAAAATGTTCCATTTGAGCCTGGTTCAGGAAAAAACAGCCTGAATGAGGGTTGAGCGTTCTGGAAAAGATTAAGGGCATACCCATTATCTCTGCCTTGATGGCGGGCTGCTGTCTGACATTTTGATATTCACTGGTAATATCCGGTCGCAAATCGCCGTCAATATATACTTTTGAGTAAGGCCCTCTGGCTGTGTTTTCGTATCGATGTGGCAAAAGCACGCATATGTTGCCAGTGTTTTTTGTGAACCAGTGCAGTTTGGCAAAAAAAAGAGGGTCATTTATTATGAGATCGTCTTCTAAGTAGCAATAATAGTCATATTGTCCAAGTCGTTCCTGCATCAGTCTATGACATTCGTAACCCAGAAACAAAGGATCTGCATCTGTTTCAATATGCTCATATAATGTCTTGCAGAGAGGAAGGCGGTGTAGAAGATGTTTTTTGCCTGTTGTCAGCATTGCAGCATGGATGTTGCACTGCATGGCCTGGCCTGCTGGTATGGCGGTCCTGGAGGCTATGTGCAGCATGCAAACAGAATGTCCGAATATCTGGTGCAGGGATAAAACTTGCCTGACTAACCCGCGAAGACGTTTTTCAGCTTTTTCTTTTTGCGAGCCATGCTTTGCTCCTTTTGCTATTTTTGCTTCTGAGTCAAAAAAATGGGGTATAGTGAATAGTATACGCATGCCGTTAATGTCTCTAATGCGGGCTATGCCAACAACCCAATTTTTAACAAGGATCGTTGAGTTAGGGCGATAACCGTACTTTTCAGGCTGAAGGCTGAAGAATAAGGATCCTGAGCATCATTGCTCTTTCAAAATTAAACTACTTTCTTGTTTTTTTTTACATGATTGCAACGGTAAGTTAGTAATTACCATTCCCCGGCTTACGCTGCAATAAGCACTTGGACGCATGCCGGGAAAAAACAATGCCAGTTATAAAAAAAGCCCTCCATTGGGAGGGCTTTTTTGTGCAATCATTTTTGTGAATAATTGAGCTGAACGGGGTCTGGTGCTTTATATCTTAGCTGTCAATAATATCAGGACGAAGAATTCTGATTCTTGCCTGATTGCGCAGCATATTCACGAAAGACTGGAATGCTTGCTGTTTTTGCATTTGGGCAAAGTGTTCGACCCATTGGTCCTTTTCCTGCTCAAATTTTTCAGGGTCAGGCAGAATGATTTCAGAAACTCTGGCAATAACGTATCCGTTGCCTATTCTGTATACTTCAGGCAGCCATTGTCCTTCACCTGCAGCAAATGCAGCCAGTGCAATATCCGGAGACATGCCAAGACCTGGTATAAAGCCCTGTCTGTCGAAGGCACTGCTGCTTTCCAGTGATGCGTTGATATCACCTTCCATATCATCTTCATTTATTGAGGCCAGGTATTCTGCAGCTCTTTCCCGAGCCATTTCCATGGCTTTCTGTCTGGTAAGTGTGTTGACGATATCGTCCTGGACCTCTTCCAGATCCCTGACCTTTGCATCCCTGGCATCTATTTTTTCAGCAAAAACATAGCCCTGTTCAATCATGACAGGTGTTTCTGTCACTTCTGAAATCGTCATGTTGAAAAGCTGGTTAATTGCAGTAGAAGGCAGGTCCAGATCCCTTGGTCCATCCTGCATGGAGAAAAAATCTGTTGTCCGGGTATCTAAGTTCAGACGCTGGGCAGCTTCATCTAAGGTACCTCCGGTCAAGAGAATCTCCAGGATATCGTCCATGATATCAGCAAGTTCGTCCATAGCCTTGTCTGCGCCCAGTTCCATTCTGATGCTTGCTCTTACCTCATCAAGCTCCTGGGTGCCTTCTGGTATGTACTCATGCAGTTTGATGATGTGCCAGCCAAACTGTGTCTTGACAGGTTCGCTAATTTCTCCTGCCTCAAGGTTAAATACCGCATCTTCAAATTCCGGAACCATTCGTCCCCGGCCAAAAGTTCCAAGGTCACCCCCCTGGCTGGCGCTGGGGCATTGGGAATGCTCCATGGCCAGTTCTGCAAAGTCTTCGCCATCCTGAAGTCGAGCGCTTATGGCAGTTATTTTTTCTTTAGCCTCGTCCTGCTCATCCTGGGAAGCATCCTGCGCTAAAGTAACTAGAATATGGGATGCTCTGACTTCTTCAGGAGTAGTATATTCGGCCAGATTAGCCCGATAATATTCCTCGATTTCATCTGAAGAAACATCCTGCATGGGGGCAAGGGCTCTGGGAGTAAGCTGAAGGTAGCTGATCTTTATTTTTTCCGGGACCATAAACCTGGACTGGTTTTCCCGGTAGTGGGCTTCAATATCTTCCTGGCTGATCTCCAAATCCTCTTCAAAATCAGACCAGGAAACTTTAAGGTAGTCAACTTTGGCCTGAGACCTGATATAGTTGAAAAAATCCTGCACTTCTCTGGGATTGGGTCTGGAAGGTAGAGCAACATATTCTTCCATTTTCTGCATAAGCAGATTGTTTTGAAAATCCCGCTCAAACTCAGCTGGCGTGAGATGATGGGCTCGCAATATCCCCTGATACAGCTCGGGGTCAAACTGGTTGTCCTCTCTCAGAAAGGCTGGCAGCTGCGTAATTTCCCTTTGCAGTTCAGAACGTGATACCTGCAGCCCAAGTTCTCTTGACTTTTGCAGAAGCAGGGTGGAGTTAAGCAGCTGATTGAATATCTGTTGCCTGAACTGCATTTCCCTGAGGTCTGCTGCTGTAAGATCAGGATTCTGTTCGCGTACATTTTGGGCAGTGGTTTCATAGGCTCTGATAAAATCATTGATGAGTATGGGCTCATCATTGACAATGGCCAGCACTCCATCACGGTCTCCGGTAAAGCTGCCCACTCCCCAAAATACAAAGACGATGACGATGACAGCAAAAAGCAGTTTGACAATCCATGATTGGGCATTGTCTCTTAACACATCTAACATAATATCCTCTCTTAACTCTCGACAAATTATTACTTAACCAGTTGAAATGTGGACAGCTCTAAGAGGCGGCTTTCAGCCGCCTGTTGCAGCTGCCTGCTGGATGCAGGCTCCAAAAATAAAGGCCGTTAATTCCAGACAATGAGCCGGACGTGTCCATATGAGCCCCTTAAAACAGTCACGCAACAGGAATAAGAACAAAAACTCAGTTTTTCTCAGCTTTATTCTTAACAAAGTTCAGCAACCCACCTGCTCTAATAATGTCCAGTTCACCGGCAGTCAAATCGTTTTTAACTTCAATTGTATTGCCTGATGAAGTTGAAATGGTTGTTTGCTGTCCCGGCACAAGGGTTTCAGTGTCCAGGGAAATTATTTCGTCCTTTTCAATTAGATCGTAATCCTGCGGTTTGGCCAGGGTCAGTGGCAGGATGCCGAAGTTTACCAGATTGGCTCTGTGGATCCTGGCAAAGGATTTAACCAGAACAATCCTGACGCCCAGAAAGCGTGGTCCGAGAGCTGCGTGTTCGCGGCTGGAACCCTGTCCGTAATTATCTCCACCGAGAATAATACCCTGACCGGCATTTTTTATTCGCCTGGTAAAGTCAGGATCAACTCTGGAAAAGATATATTCGCTTATGGCAGGAATGTTGGAGCGTAGTGCAGTTACTTCTGCTCCTCCCGGCAGTATATGGTCCGTTGAAATATTATCTCCGCATTTGATGGCAACCGGCAATTCAAGCCTTTGCGGCAATGGGTCAAATTCAGGCAAGGGGACAATATTGGGTCCACGATATATTTCCACATCAGTTCCATCTCCTGGAAACACAAATAAATCTCTAATGGATGGTACTTTGTCAGGTAATTGGGGGCGAGGCAGTGGATCTCCCCAGGTATCAGGACTGGTGAAGCAGCCATCTACAGCGCAGTGAGCTGCTGTTACCGGACTGACCAGGTAAACCTGAGCATCCTGGGTGCCGCTGCGCCCTTCAAAGTTACGATTAAAGGTCCTGGCGCTAACTCCGTTAGAGATTGGAGAGCCTCCCATACCTATACATGGGCCGCATGAACATTCCAACAGCCTTGCTCCGCTGTCCAGCATATCACTCAAAAGACTTTCCCTGGAAAGCATTTTTAAAACCTGCTTTGATCCGGGTGAAATCATCAGGTCAGTATCTGAATGAACTTTCTTGTTCTTCAGGATCAAAGCACTGATTTTCAAGTCGGAATATGATGAGTTGGTGCAGGAACCAATGGCCACCTGGTCTACCTTAAGACCTGCTATCTCAGATATATTAACGCTTAGATCCGGCATATGCGGACGTGCAGCCATAGGTTGGATTTTAGAAAGATCAATTTTTATTTCTTCATCATAGTCTGCGCCTGGATCTGCATTTAATGCTCTAAAGTCCGACTCGCGGTCCATGGTTTTAAAAAATTGCCGGGTAAGTTCATCAGCAGGAAAAATTGAAGTGGTAGCTCCCAGCTCAGCTCCCATATTGGTAATGGTAGCCCTTTCCGGGATTGATAAATCCTCTATTCCCGGGCCGCAATATTCCATAACTTTTCCTGTTCCCCCCTTAACTGTGAGCTGGCTAAGAATGAACAGAATAATGTCTTTGGCTCCTGCATGCCCCTTAAGGCTGCCTTCAAGGTACACACGGACAACCCTGGGCATGTTGATAACATAAGGTTCACCTGCCATGGCCAGGGCTACAGACAGTCCGCCGGCCCCCATAGCCAGAGAACCTACACCGCCGGCTGTAGGGGTGTGGCTGTCTGATCCGATAAGGGTCGCCCCGGGAACAGCAAAGTTTTCTAAGTGCAACTGGTGGCAGATTCCTGTGCCGGCTGGAGAAAAAACAATGCCGTATCTGGCAGCCACGCTACGAAGATATTTATGATCGTCAGGGTTTTTAAAACCCATCTGCAAGGTATTATGATCAACATAACTTACGGACAAATCTGTCTTTACCCTGGGCAGACCCATGGCTTCCCATTGAAGATAGGCCATGGTACCGGTGGCGTCCTGGGTCAGGGTCTGATCGATTCTTAAACCTATTTCACCTCCAGGCGTCAGGTCTCCGTAAATTAAGTGTTCTTTGATAATTTTCTGTGTAAGGTTAAGACTCACTTGTCCTCCTCAAGTATTAAGTTTTTGTAATGGTTAATCGAAAAAGTGGGGATTTAGATCCATAAGTCAATAATCTCAAACTTATCAACATCTACCAGTCCTTTATCCGTGAGTTTGAGGCTTGGTATAACAGGCAGGGCCAGAAAGGAAAGAGTCATCAAAGGGCTTTGGTGGTTAATGCCCATTTCTTTAATGGCCAAGTTAAGATTGTCTTGTAACTCAACAACCTTTTCTAATGGCTGATCACTCATAAGGCCGGCAATGGGCAGGGGCAGGGCGGCTAGAACATGGCCATTGTCCACTGCACATAGCCCCCCTCCCATTTCCGTCAGCTTAAGGGCCGCAACGAGCATATCGGAATCATTGGCTCCTGCAATGATCAGGTTGTGGGAGTCATGGGCAACAGTTGAAGCCAGTGCTCCGCGTGACAAACCAAGGCCCTTTACAAAGCCCAGTCCTACATTGCCGGTTTGTTTGTGCCTTTCAATAACCGCAAGTTTGATTAAATCCTGGTCTGGAGCTGACCATGCAAAACCATCCTTGATAACAGGATGGGCTTTTATGGATCCAGTGATGACCTGCTCAGCAATGATTTCAATGGCGCGCACAGCAGTGCCTCTAACAGGAACTGCAAAAGTCTGCTCAGTAATTTTACATATGCGCATGGAGTTGCCAGGCATTTTGGCAGGGGATATAAATGAGTTGTCTTCCAGCCTGCGCCCTTTCGTATATACATCCAGGATTTCAAAATCATGCAGATTTCTAAGCAGGACCATATCTGCCCGATAGCCGGGTGCTATGGCTCCGCGTCGTTTAAAATTGAAATATCTGGCGGGATTGATGGTCACCAGCTGCACAGCCCTGACCGGATCAAGCCCCATCTTTACAGCACAGCGCAGGTTATGATCAATATGGCCCTGTCTAATAAGATCTTCGGGGTGCCGGTCATCGGAGACCAGGGAAAAACCTGGCCAATTGCTGTCATTGACTAAGGGCAGTAACGCCCTGGTGTTTTTAGCTGAAGAACCTTCCCTGATCATGATAAACATGCCCTTGCTGAGCTTTTCTCGGGCTTCTTTTAAAGTAGTGCACTCATGATCACTGCCAGGACCAGCCAAAATGTATGCGTTAAGGGGTAAACCTGAGAGCCCGGGAGCATGACCATCGATGGGTATGTTAGCGGCCATTTCAAGCTTGGCCAGCACTTGGGGGTCTTTGTAAACTACACCTGGAAAATTCATCATTTCACCAAGCCCGGCAAATCTATGGGAGTATTTTTCCAGGAGATCCTGGAGTTCCTGGTGATCCAGCAATGCACCTGCATTTTCAAGGTGTGTGGCAGGTACGCATGATGGTAATGTCAGAAAGATGGAAATGGGCAATTGGCTGGATGATTGTAAAAAGTATTCGATACCCCTTGTGCCCATGACATTAGCAATTTCATGCGGGTCACAAACAACAGTGCATGTTCCTCTCTGCGCCACAGCTTTTGCAAACTCCGGAGGAGCAAGAAGTGTGGATTCAATGTGGATGTGTGACTCAATGAACCCGGGGCAGAGAAAAGCGTTGTTGCAATCATGAACCTGCTGGGCTTCGTAGTCACCAAGGCCAATAACAAACCCATCTTTTACTGCAACACTTGTTTTTTCCACCAAACCGGCCAGGGTGTTGACAAGTTGAACATTGGTCAGAACAAGATCGGCTGGAATATCTCCTCGGGCAGCATCAATGAGCTGTGGCAAATCACGATAAATCATATCAGAATAAATATTATGATTCATATCCGAGGTTGAGTCTGTTGATTTTTTTACGGCAGAACTCCACCTCCACTTCAAGGCGCAGACTGTCCTGCTTCAGGTTGAATATTTCCTGGTGATGAAAAATCTTTCTGGAGGGATCCTCGGCAGCCATGAGCTCTTTTACTTTTTGCTGACAAGCTTTTTTTTGGGCCAGAAACTCCTCCATTTGAATATTCAGCGACTGAATCTGCTCAGTCAACGATTTTTCTTCGGACTGGGGCCTTTGGGACATTAGGCGCATCTCCCGTGTTTTTACTGTTTGATTTGTCAACCCCGGAAAGATTGGTAAATATTTTCCAGAAACCAGGCCAGATGGAGGTGATTATGCCTGGATTGGCAAGGCAGATACCTTTATCTTTGAAAGACAGAAGGCAGTATCCCAGAGTCCAATATGGATCAGGGCTGTTCCAGGGCTGGTCTTTGGTGCTGTTTTTGTTTCTCGGGTATATTTTGAGTCTTCCTTTTACGTAATCAACTTCATGAGCATAACCAACATTGTCTAAGATGTCAGCAAAAATCTCCAGTTGTGGAGAACTGGGGGGCACCAGCATATCAGCCTGCCTGTCTCTCACAGAGGCAAGAGCCAGGGGCAAAGCCAGCGGTAACTGTTCTGAGAAAGAGGTGAAATCAAAAAAGTAGTTTGGATCCAGAGAGCCAACCTGCGCGCTGATGCTTTGGCCATGGATGTGCACTTGTACACCACATACTTTAAGAATCTGTAAAACCTTGTCAGCCTGCGGGCAATTGGCAGGCCAAACTCCCTGAAGTTCAACCCTGCCTTTGCTTAGTCCTGCCATGGCAAGCAGAAAACCGGAAAGTAGCGGATCTGCCGGGATGGCGATGTTTTGGGGCTTTGGCTTGGAAGGATGTATTACGATTCGGTCATTATGATGTTCAAGTACAACTCCTGCCTGACTGAGAACAGAAAAAAGGGAGTTGAACTCATTATCCATAAATGCAGAATAATTGAATGTTATTGGTTTTTCATACGTAAAGGCTGCCAATAAAAGAGCCTTGACAAAGTCCGCATGGATGGACGCCGGAATGTACAGCTCTGCAGGAATAACTGCGCCGGTTTCCAGTCTTGCAGGCAGTGAAAAGCTGCCAGGTTCAATGGAGTTAAGCCTGGCTCCCAACTGTGGTAAAAAGTCCTGGAGCCATTTGAGATCTACAACCTTTAACCGGGCTGAGCTGTTGAACTTGATGCGATTAGGTGCACCCAGGGCCAGACAAAGAAAAAGATAAAAATTGAAAAGACTGTGATTGATGAATAAGTTGCGGTTGTCCATATCTAAGACATGATCGTCCTGACTGGTCAGCAAATTATCATTCCAGTTAAGACCTCCACCGCACTCATTAGCGATTTTAATCAGTTCAATTATATTATCATTGATGGTGAAGCCGGCAAGTTCAGTTTTGTCAGTGCATATGGCGAAGAGAAAGGCTGTGTAATGAGTTTGATCAACCGAACCGGGAGCTGGCAGGTTAAGGCTGACAGGCCTGCCTGTGGGATAGAGACAAAAGGGTTTGTCAGATGACCCTTTTTCGGCCATGGAGTATGCTAAGCTGTTGAGCATGGTGAACATGCGGCGTAGAATGCTCTGGTTGGATCTTTTCAATGAATCTTTCCATATCCCCCATAGTTCCTTTTCCAGTTCAGGGTCAGAGAAACTTTTGTGATTTTGCTGTCTAATGCGGGTTAATCTGCCGATTATTCCTGATCTTTTGGCTATGAGTGAAGCAAGTTTGCGGTCTATATCCTTGAGCTCATCATTGATGTTCATATTGTGTTTTTTCATAAACTTCCCTTAGTATTGAGGTAGATGCAAGAACATTATAGTATCAGAAGGCGCTGAAGGGCAAGTAGCAATTTGTGTGCTTAAGTTTAAGCGTTAACTAATCCTTGTGTGTTTTATATTATTTGGAAGCATAATCTGATTTGACTGCCGAATAAAACAATGATCAAATAAATTGTCAGCAGGTTGTAAACACAGAAGACCAAGCCCCCTGCTTTTCTTGAAAATGGCTAAACACTCTCCAAAAAACCTCTAAGTAACTACAAACGTATATGTAATAAATTCAAAGCATTACGGCTTTACCATACAGATTGCTTCGGTCGCTTAGGCTCCCTCGTGGGTGACAGGTTTTGAGCAACTACATCCCTGACAGTTTAGGTGTCATTGCGAGCGAGTCTTCGAGCGCGGCAATCTCAAACGCGTTAAGGCTATTACCTCTTTTTTTGTGGCTTAAGCCACATTTCAAAGAAGCGGCTGGAGCCGCAAGAACTAAACGTCCCCAGGCTGGAGCCTGGGAACGAGGGTACAAGTTACTCACAGGTTCGGTCCCAATTTCCAAATATGGGACTGTTCTTCAAGGTGGAGGCGGCTTCCAGCCGCCTGGAATTAAATAGCCTGCAGGATGCAGGCTCCACTTTAAAGACAGTTACTCACAAGTTAGGTCCCGGTCCGCCCGGGTGAGGAGCTTGCAACATATACTACATAACTGATGACAAACAACAGGGTTGCGGGTACAGGCTCGACAATATAACTTTATAACAAACCGTAAAGGATAATAACAGGGAGCGCAGAGTGAAGATACTGGATGCTAAAGAAGTGGATATAAAAATTCCTTTTGATCTGGAAATTTTTATGGGTCTTGCCCAGGTCAGGGGGTTGGAGGGCAGAGAGACAGCGGAAATGATAGAGTACTGGAACAGGTGGCGCCCAGACCTGAAGATCTTTACTCTGGGAAGGAAAAGAGGTTATATCCTCGTATATATGGGCAGGGATGTTGAGGATGAACTTGAGGCTTTATGGGACCAGTCGCCGTCCAAAGGATTTAAGTTGCAGGCCCTTGTTCAGACCATGATTATCGGAGTCTTGAGAGAGCTGCTTCCTGAAATAAAGGAAAACCAATGTGCTCCAGTGCCTAAGCCGGGGACTGTGCTTACTAAGTCCTTGAGAAAAATCGGGTTAGAACTTTATGAGGATGGGGCCATGAATTACAAATATTCCACCTTGACATTTTATCCTTATAGAGATGGATGTGAGATATGCTACCTGAAAAGCTCATGCCCAAAGATAAATCTGCCTGAAATGGCTGGCCTGTTCAAAGCAGGGGAATAGTCACCTTGATTACAGGCAGATAATCATTAGTCAGCCGGATTAACCGGCACAGGAGAAAAGCATGACTAAAGAAAGCTACATGGCAAACCGCGAGTTCCTGAAAGATTCACTGCGTAAGAGAACTGATTTTTCCATGACCGATCAGAACAGAGGAATTCCAGCTCCTCCAATTGAGAAGCCTTTCGATCCTGAAGTTCTGAGAATCAAGCTGGACGGTCCGGAGAGCTGGACAGAACATATTAACAGTGCAGGCTTATATCAGTTAGTGGGCAAGCGCAAAAGCAGGAGAAACTACTCAAGGGAACCTCTTGATTTTGCGGAGCTTTCTTTTTTGCTTTGGGCAACACAGGGAGTACGTAAAAGGGCTGGTCTTGGGACAGCTTTCAGGACTGTGCCTTCGGCAGGTGCCAGGCACAGTTTTGAAACGTATGTTGCAGTTTTGAATATTAAATGCCTTGATCCAGGTCTATACAGGTTTCTTCCTTTAAGTCATGAGCTTCTTTTCATAAAGGATATTCCCGATGCAGAGCTTTTGCTTGCCGAGGCTGCTTTTGGACAGAGATTTGTCGGCAGCGGAGCTGCTACATTTATTTGGTCCTGTATCCCCTATCGTATGGAGTGGCGCTATGGCCCCACGGCATACAGGGTGATCCTTATGGATGTCGGCCATGTCTGTCAAAATCTCTATCTGGCCTGTGAAGCCATGGGAGCAGGCACATGCGCTGTGGCAGCCTATGACCAGGAGGCCATGGATGACCTGCTGGGTCTTGATGGTCAAGACGAGTTTGTCATATATCTTGCTCCAGTTGGCAGGGCTTTGAGCCTGAGACCTGGATCATAGTTAATATCTCTCGCCAATGGACGTCCAGCTTGAAGTTACTTGATTCTTGCCAGGCTGGTACTTTTTTTTGTAAAAATGTATCTGCTTAGTGCTATTAGACAAACCAGGTTAGGCATCCCGGGACTAAATTTAGCAGCATTGTGAGCTTAGAATATCTCCCTGTTCAAGACAAGTGGGTTCTGGAAGAGTCAGTCCTCCTCCGGGCTGTATGTCTTTGGGCAGGAAGCCGAGCCACATGCAAAAAGTGCTGAACAGATAAGTAAGAAAAATAGCCTGATACATGAAAGGCATGCAAAACAAGCAGTACTTAAAATGCAGATAACCGAAACCGTATTTATACCAGACTGTGAAATAGATTTTCAGGCTGTGCGGGCATCAGGTCCGGGCGGGCAGAATGTGAACAAGGTATCAACAGCTGTACAGCTTTTCTTTGAAATCAAGAGTTCATCTCTGCCGGATAACTATAAAGACAGGCTGCTGGGCTTAAATGACAGGCGTATTACCAGGGATGGCGTGGTGGTTATCAAGTCCGGCAGGTTCCGGTCACAGGAAAAAAACAAAGAAGAAGCCATGAACCGGCTTAAGGATTTAATCCTGAGCGTGACCAGGGAACAGAAAAAACGCAAGCCTACCCGGCCTTCCAAAGCTGCTCATAAGAAACGCTTGGACCTGAAGGCAGAAAAGAGTCAAAAAAAGCAGATGCGCAAACCTGTTGAGCCTGATTAAGCCCAGCCATTGAGATTAGGGGGATCATCAGCATATTCAACATTAATGCTCGATGTCCGCTGGGAGGACATAGAGCTGGAACGTAAGACATGGAAGTTCCCGGTTACAAAGTCAGACAAGCCCAGGACTGTGCCGCTTTATGACAAAGCTCTGGAGATATTACAAGATCTGTTCAGGGTAAATGAGTATGTGTTTCCGATAAAGTCTGTAACAATTTCGAGCAATTCTATCTGTTCTATAGATAGCTTAATCTCTGATTTTTCAGCAAGGTAAGTCAACCGGTGAGATAATGGACCTTGTGGCATGAAACAGTTCCGCACTGATCACAGGGGCGAACTGAATCCCGGCAGCAACAACTGAAAAAATAATGTCCCTTATGTTGATTGCTGCTCCATAATCAAAGCTCCTTCACAATTTTTGCGATAAGACTTTCACCGAGGTCTATGCTAAGCAGCTACTGTCATGATGTTAGGATCAAGACCCTTGAGATAAAAATCCTGCAATTGAATCTTGTGCCCAGCGTTATCTATATCGATTCCAACAAGTTTTCCTTGGGCATCATAATCAAGGACTACTCCCTCAGAAATCTCCACACTTTCAGCGCTCGATTCATCTGATAATTCAATATACAGAGAATCTGTTTCATCGTAATAATTTAACTTCATAGCTTAAACCTCCTGTCCGGGAAAGCATTATGTATGGTCCTTGTCATCTAAAGTAACCACGCGCAGAATACGGTTGTCCAATTCCGGTATCCTTCCCCAGAAGCGATATCGATTATGTTCTTGTGGCTCTGATTTGATTGGATTTTCAACTACTTCTACGCACCATTCTTTTTTTAGATATGGTCGCTTTTTCAGGACCTGTTCTTCAAAGTATTTTGTATACAGATAAGTTGGCATACACCGAACAATTCCTTTGTCACAATATTTTTTGATAGTTCATCCATGTAAAACTGATTGGCAAGGTACACTTAAAAAAATAATGGCATTTTTCCGGTCCGCCATCACCCGCTTGGATATCTTGCCCTGGAATTATGGATAAGTGCAATAGATACTAACATAATAGGCTTTTTAATCGCAGGCAAGGGGGAATTGCTAAGCCTGGCCAGTTCTTCTCTTGGGTCAAATCCGATTATGGTCTGGCTTTTAAGTGCCTTGGCCCGGGACCTTGCCTCATCTAAGGACATGGTTTCAGGCGTGCCTATTTTAACCTGTTTGAGTTTTCCCAGTTTGTCCCTGTATCTAAGGTAATGCGTGGACCTTCCACTGGACCGCACTTCCGGCATAAAGCCTGCAATCTGTGAGTCGAAGTAATCAACTTTTGCCTTATCTGTGGGTAGTGTTGGGTTTTGTACAAAATGTGGTTTTAGATCTACTTTGGGCATAACTGCCTCCTTTTCAAGTTATAGGTTCCTTTAGAACTTACAAGTAACTGGAATCGTGTTGCTAATAAAATCAGACGGTTATAATTTTCACATTTTCACGATTTTTGCTTATGATTGATGCACATTTGCCAGAAAAGTTCCGTCAAAGATGAGAGCGTTACGCCCGGCACAGCTTCCTGCCCGGAGGCTTACAGCCCGGAGGGGGACTGTCCCAATTTCCAGAAAAGTGACAAAGTCTTAAAGTTACTCACAGGTTCGGTCCTGGTCCGCCCGGGTGAGGAGCTTAAAACGAGAAACAGGGCAGTATTTTGAAACAGGAGGCCCTTCATGGATGCTTTTGGATGTGTCAGGCATGCAAAAGAGCATAAACGCTCTTAAAATGGACGTTAGGGGGCTTAAATTGGAAATGCATAAAAACCACCAGCCATAAAGCCAGTGGCTCTCAGTAAAAAAGAATATTTTGTCTGTCCCTCATGGTTGTGTTTTGTTGTCCCTCATGGTTGTGCTTGTAACAAAGGAAGTGCTGGGGGCTGTCATTGATATAAAAAAATCACCTGGCAAAGGAAGTCCTTGACAGCTGGATGGAATTTCCTGAAAAATTCAATGTATTTCATAAGCCTGATGCGGGCTTTGTTCACAACCCAAATTAAACAAGGATCGTTAAGTTGGGGCGATAACTGGACTTTTCAGGCTGAGGCTGACGGGGGAAGACTGAAGACTGAAGATTGAAAATTGAAGGCTGAAGGGGTAAGAATAAGGTTCATGGGCATTATTGCTCTTTAAAGGTTAAAAACCTTTCTTGTTTTTCACTACGGCTACAGGATTGGATCGGTAAGTTGCTAAATCAATAAAAATGAGAGAGGTTTCAGTGTAATGGCGGTGACCAAAAGGAAAAACGGTCGATGGCAGGTAGTCTTCAGAGACTATAATCAGAGGGTGGTTAGCAAGTATTTGCTTAGAAGCTCCTCACCTGGACGGACCAGGACCGAACTTGTGAGTAACTTTACGAGTCTGTCACTTTTCTGGAAATTGGGACAGTCCCCGCGAGGTACTATAAAAAAGATTGATACTGCATTGGTTCCTGGAAGAGATTTGCTTTGATGACAAAATTTACACAGCGAGGGACAGTCCCTGTGCCAGGCGAAAAGCTCTCATCTTTGACGGAACTTTTCAGGCAAATGTGCATCAATCATAAGCAAAAATCGTGAAAATGTGAAAAATATAACCGTCTGATTTTATTAGCAAAGCGATTCCAGTTACTTGTAAGCGTGCAGGGTAAAAAAAGATGCGTGTGTTTATGATGCCGGGATAAAAGCTATGAAGGCAGCACAGAAAGAACTGTCTGAAACACGTAAAAACAGTTTACTATCATCCCGGACCTGACCAGTAAGCCCGCAGGAAAAATAACTCAGGGAGATGTGCTGTCTGTAAAAGAAAAAAGGGGGCTAACGAATAACTCGTTAACCCCCGTGAATTCGTGGTCGGGATGAGAGGATTTGAACCTCCGGCCCCTTGAACCCCATTCAAGTGCGCTCCCAGACTGCGCTACATCCCGTGAAATTTACTCGTTAGTGCTACACTGTTATATTGTCAATATTTTTTTCATTGCCAATTAATATTAAAAGGAGGAAGTAATGGATAATAGAGCTTCCAACAATTTTATGGCAAGTATCATTGTCTCTCTTGCCATTGTGACAGCAGCCCTGGTGCTGAGTTCAGGTATTGAAGATTTCCGCTCATATGACAGGTATGTCAGTGTGCGCGGTTTTGCCGAGCGTGAAGTTCAGGCTGATCTTGCTTACTGGCCCATATCATTCAGTGCTGCCGGCAACAATTTGCAGAGCATCCAACTGGAGCTTGACGCATCAGCTGAGGCTGTGTTCGACTTTTTAGAATCACAGGGCCTTGGCGGAGCAGAGGTTTCAGTTTCTGCACCACGCATAACGGATCAGCATACTTTTGGTTTTGCAGAGCACCAGCAACCGGCTAACCGCTTTACAGCTCAAAGTGTAATTACTGTCCGAACTAATGATGCAGCAGCAGTCAAAAATGCCATGTCAGCAGCAGGAGAGCTTGTATCCAAAGGGGTTGTGCTGATCCATTCCTATGAGTTTCAGCCTATATTTGAATACACCGGACTGGCTGAGATCAAGCCTGAAATGATTGCTCAGGCCACCCAGGATGCCCGACAGGCAGCCCAGCAGTTTGCTCGTGATTCCGGCAGCACTGTGGGGGCTATTCGCAGGGCGAGTCAGGGCCTTTTTACAATCAATGATCGTGATCCTTTTACCCCTGAAATTAAGAGCGTTCGAGTTGTGACCAGTGTTGATTACTTTCTGGAGGAATGAAGTCAGCTGTCTTCAGCAATGATTAACAACCGAGACAGGGGGCATGAATAATTTTGAAAATGAAGAACACTTCGGTTCTGATTACGGGTGGAGCGGGTGGGCTGGGCAGTGCTTTATGCTCAACTCTTGCGAGAGAAAGTGTTGGCAGGATCATTATTTGGGACCATGACTCAAAAGCTGTGCAGATAATGCAGAAAAAATATCAGAACAGCAGTTTTGAGTTCATCATACAGACAGTTGATGTTGCTGATCCCAGGCAGATAAAAGCTGCATTCAGTCAGCTGGGCCTGGCCGGCATCACAATTGACCTTCTCATTAACAACGCGGCAATGGCTCACAGCAGTTTTTTCAGCAAGCTCCATGAGCAGGATATATTGAACTGCCTTGCAACTAATGCTGCCGGACCCATGTTAATTTCTTCAATCCTTCTGCCGAAAATGATGCGAAAGGGCAAGGGGCATATTGTTAACATCTGTTCAGCTGGAGCCCTCATCCCGCTTCCAGGCATGTCAGTGTATGCTTCATCCAAGGCTGCGCTTGCAGCCTGGAGTGAGGCTCTGCACAGGGAGCTTGCAATTGATGCCTCGCCAGTTAAGGTTACCACTGTTTATCTGGGGCATTTATCAACGCCCATGTTTTCTCATGTTAAGGGCGCGGCCTGGATGCTTAGACTTGACCCTCAAAAGGTCTCACGCAGCATAATTGCGGCAGTTAACAAGGACCGCTGTGTTGTTTATATGCCCTTAATGATAAGATTTGCGCATATGGCTAAGGTTGTACTGCCCAAATCCTGGTTTGATGTTTTTTTTCGCATGCTTATGCTGAACAGCTTCATGAAAACTCGTGAAAAGGCTCGCTGATGGATATTGATAAACTTTTCAGTCTTCAAAATGCTTTTTTTCTGTCTAATGAAACCAGGTCGCTGAGATTTCGACTCAACCATCTTGGGCAGCTTAAACTGGCGGTTCAAAAGGCGGAAAAAGATATCCTGCAGGCCCTCAAGCTTGATCTCGGCAAGTCAGAACTGGAAGCATTCAGTACAGAATTATCTGTTTTTTATAATGAAATTGATTTATGCTTCAGTAAACTTAAATCATGGTCTAAAGTTAGAAGAGTCCCCACTAATTTGATCAATCTGCCAGGGGCAAGCCGCATTATTCCAGAACCGTATGGTGTGTGCCTTATTATTGGACCCTGGAACTACCCGTTTCAGCTCACCTTCTGTCCACTGGTCTCAGCCCTGGCTGCAGGCAACACTGCGATAATAAAACCAAGTGAATTATCTCCAGCCGTTACCCGGATCAGTGGTGAAATCATTAATTCACTATTTTCACCTGAGTATGTGCGTGTGGTACCTGGAGGAGCAAAGACTGCTGCCAGGCTTTGTGCCCTGCCTGTTCATAAGATTTTTTTCACCGGAAGTACCAGGGTAGGAAAACTGGTTGCCTCAGCAGCTGCTGTTAACTTGACCCCGGTTACTCTTGAGCTGGGTGGCAAGAGTCCGGTTATTGTAGCTTCTGATGCCAACTTGCCTCTTGCTGCGAGGCGCATAGCATGGGGAAAAACCCTCAACGCAGGGCAGACCTGTATTGCCCCGGATTATCTTCTGGCCCATAAAAGTATTGTGCATGAGCTGCTTGAGGTTTTAAAAAGTGAGTTCAGCAGATACATCCGCAGTGTACCTGGTTCTGACCAGGATTATGCAAAAATTGTCAATTATAATCATTACCGCAGGATCTTATCCCTTGCTGATCGTGATAAAGTGATTTTTGGAAACTTTTCAAACCCTGATTCGCTTTATATCTCACCGACAATTCTTTATCCAGTCACTTTCAGTCATCGTTGCATGCAGGAAGAAATTTTCGGTCCGCTCCTGCCTGTTATGGAGTATGAAAATATTGATGAAATTATACACCAGATCAGAAAACTTTCCAAGCCACTGGCACTATATGTGTTCAGCTCCACCAGGAGCAAAGCGCAATATGTGCTGGATCACGTATCCTCGGGCGGTGCAGCTGTTAATGATGTGATTATGCATGCTGCTAATCATCATCTGCCTTTTGGAGGAGTAGGGCAGTCAGGTGCAGGGAGGTACCATGGCCGGGCTGGATTTAATGAATTTTCTAATCTAAAGAGTGTTTTATATAAACCATCAGGATTTGATGTACCGTTGCGCTATCCTCCCTGGACAGCATGGAAAAGGAAGTTGATGAGTTTTTTTCTTTGATAAAGGCTTTGCAAAACTCGGGCAGAAAATTGCGCATCACCCGGGGGACCGGGACCGAACCTGTGAGTAACTTAATCTTGCCTGTCCATGATTTTGACTAACGGGCTCAGGGCTGGTCAAAGAGGCAGTAATGGCGAAAACAAATCATGATGCAGGCTTTATCTGAAGGTAAAATAATGTGGAGAAGAGATACCCCATTTTTAAGATAAAAGGACTAACCAAGGTCTACACCATGGGTGAAGTGCAGATCCATGCTTTGCGTGGAGTTGATCTAAAGCTTTACCCGGGTGAGCTCATAGTTCTGCTCGGAGCTTCAGGCTCAGGAAAGTCAACTCTTATCAACATAATTGGGGGGCTTGACTCTGCAACAGAGGGTGATGTTTATTTTAATGAAAATCGCCTGTCATTTGCCAACAACCGTCAAATGACGCGTTTTCGCAGAGAACATATTGGCTTTGTCTTTCAGTTTTACAATCTTATCCCCAGCCTGACTGCTTTAGAAAATGTATCCATTGTAACTGAAATATGTTCTGATCCCATGGATCCCGGTGATGCTCTGAGCATGGTGGGTTTAAAAGACCGTCTGCATCACTTTCCTGCACAAATGTCAGGAGGCGAGCAGCAGCGCGTTGCTATAGCTCGGGCCATTGCCAAAAAACCCACTGTTTTAATGTGTGATGAACCTACAGGGGCGTTAGACTCCAGGACAGGCATCAAGGTACTTGATGTTATCCAGCAGGTCAATGCCGGCATTGGAACTACTACAGTAGTGATAACTCATAATGAGGTTATTGGTAAAATGGCTCATCGCATCGTAAGGATAAGTGATGGACGCATATCCGGGATAATTACCAATGAGCACAGAGCTTCTCCTGAGGAACTTGAGTGGTGAGCGTACTTAACCGTAAGCTTGCGCGAGACTTACTCAACTTCAAGGCTCAGGCTGCTTCCATTGCTGTAGTTGTTGGCTCAGGTGTAATGGTTTTAATCCTGTTTGCTACAACACTTGATTCCATCAGGCAATCCCGTGATGATTTCTACCTCTCCAACCACTTTGCACATATTTTCACAGAAGTTACAAGAGCGCCGGAACTTTTAGCTGAGCGCGCTGCCCGTATTCCGGGCGTTAATATCGTGGAGACAAGGGTTGTAGCCCCGGTAAGAATTGAAGTTTCTGGGTTTAACGATCCCATACGAGGCACAGTTTTATCTATCCCGGACGGTCGTCAACCTTTGCTTAATCAGCTGCATATCCATCAAGGGGTTCTGCCGCCAGCACATTGTGATCACCGGGTAGTTGTCAGCGAGTCGTTTGCCAATGCGCACGGACTAAAAGTAAGTGACACATTCAAGACCGTAATCCGGGGGAGAATGCAGAATCTGACCATTTCAGGCATCGGACTTTCACCGGAGTATATATATCAGGTGGGCCCGGCAGACATCATTCCTGACTATGAGCGCTACGCCATTATCTGGATGAATCGCAAGGCTCTTGCCGGGGCATTCAACATGGAAGGCGCCTTTAACAGTCTGATCTTGTCAGTACAGGCTGGAGCCAATAAGAACTCCATCATTGATGCTCTTGATCTTCTGCTTGAGCCTTACGGATCAGTGGGTGCTTACCAACGGATTGATCAGCTGTCACACCGTTTTCTTGATCAGGAAATTGATCAGTTGCGCGTGATGACAGTGGTCCTTCCAGCCATTTTTCTGAGTGTTTCCGCTTTTCTGCTGAATGTATTACTGGCAAGGATAGTCAGAACCCAGAGACAGCAGATTGCTGTATTAAAAGCGTTTGGTTATCAAAACCATACCATTGGTTTCCATTTCATTAAGCTGACTTGCATAATTATTGTTGCCGGTTCTCTGCTTGGAACACTGCTTGGTATGTGGGCTGCCGAGGCAATGGCAGTTCTATATGCAGAATATTTCAGATTTCCGGAACTCTCATTTAAAATGCGGGTTGAGTTTATTGTTGCAGCTGTGTCTGTTGCGTTTGGAGCCGGATTGCTCGGCACTGTTCGCGCAATCATGGAAGCTGTGAACAGACCACCCGCTGAAGCCATGCGGCCACCTGCTCCAGAAAAATTTACAAAAGGGGTTATGGACTCACCCTTGCTTAGTAAATTTATACACCAGCCAACCAGGATAATTATTAGAAATCTAACGAGGCAACGCGCCAAGACACGTATGTCCATACTTGGTATTGGCCTTGCCGGGTCACTTCTTGTTCTTGGCAGTTTCCAATTCGGGTCTGTGAACCACATGCTGGATACACAATACAACCTTATATTGAAGATGGACGTTCAGGTGGAGTTTGACGAGCCTGCTTCCCTGAGCGCTGTAGCCGGGCTTTCTATCCTTCCAGGAGTAATGTATGTTGAGCCTTATCGTGATGTGCCGGTGAGGCTCATACATAATCGGTCCCAGTTCAGAACAAATATCTCAGGTGTAAATCAGCAGCCAGTGCTCAGATCAATTCTTGACAATGATTACCAGCCTGTAGAAGTACCCCTGGATGGCCTGCTTATTTCTAACTATCTTGCTGAATACCTGGAAGTCACTATTGGCGATGTGATTCAGGTGGAGATTATGGAAGGCCGGCGCGGAATTTATGATATCTCTGTTGCAGGAACAGTTCAGGAGCCCATTGGTGTGAATGTCTATATGCACAGGCCTGCACTGAATAAGCTTATGCGCGAGGCCCCGGCTATTTCAGGAGCCTGGATGCTGACTGACACACAACTCAATGACCAGCTGTTTGCCAGGTTGGGCCAGATCCCCAAAGTTGCAGGTATCTCACAACTTTCCAAGGCAGAGCAGAATATCAGGGGATATATAGATACTACTATACTGTTTTTCATGTTTATATTGCTCGTGCTTTCAGGTTCTATAGTTTTTGCAGTAGTATACAACAACGCCCGCATTGCCTTTGCTGAAAGAATTCGTGAACTTGCAACTCTGAGAGTTCTCGGTTTTACCATGGGCGAGATTTCATGGATTCTAATCGGTGAAATGGTTATTTTGTGTATTATTTCCATCCCCGCAGGATGGGGTATTGGAATTTGCTTTTCATACTTTTTGAATCAAATGATGGCAACGGATCTGTTTAGACTGCCTTTTGTGCTTACTCTTGACATTTTTGCCTTTTCAGCAGCAGGAGTTTTGTGTGCGGCATTGTTGTCAGTTTTTTTTATTAAGCGCCGTTTAAACAGGCTTGATATGGTTGAGGCATTGAAGGCGGAATAGTGTTTCTAACGCTGGATGTGCCCACAACTCAACTTAAACAAGGATCGTTAAGTTGTAGCAATAACTTGACTTTGAAGGCTCAAGGCCGGAGGCTGAAGCATGAGGATATAAAATAATGCTGAAAAAAATAATAATGTTTCTTTTTTTTGCTGGTCTAACTGGTGTGCTGATTTATTTTTTGCTTCCTTCACCTCCTCAAGTAAATGTTCTATCGGTGCAAAAAGGAGAATTTATTGAGTTTACAGAAGATGAAGGCGTAACATCTCTCAGACACACGTATAAAATCTCTGCACCTCTTAATGGTTTTATGCAAAGAATTGATCTTGAAGTCGGGGATAATATTCAGCAGGGCCAAAAGCTGTTCAGCGTTGAACCTGCTCCGGTTCAGGCTCTTGACCTTAGAGCTCATCAACAGGCCCTGCATAATCTTGAAGCTGCTGAATCAAGATACAAGGCCATGATTCAGACCAGTGAGTCAGCCAGACATGAGCACAGCCTGATTGTTAAGGAATATCAGAGGAACAAGCTTCTCTTTGAGCAAAATTTGATTTCTCAGGCACAAATGGACAGATATGAAGCTGCATTCTATCAGAGTCAGGCCGGCCTTAGGGCAATTTTTCATAACGTTAAAGCAGCTGGATATGAAGTCAGTAACGCCAGGGCTGTGCTGGATATTGCCGCTGGATCAAGGTTTGGTGAAAACAGTTTTCTGTATATAAAATCACCTGTCTCCGGGGTTATAATAGGGCGAGAACGTTACCAGGAAGGGCCTGTTATCTCCGGGGAGTCCATTCTTAAAATAGCTGATTTGAATCAGTTGGAAGTCAGGGTTGATCTTTTGTCAGTAGAAGCAGTCAGAATAAAACCCGGCATGGAGGTTATCATAGAGCACTGGGGTGGTGAGCAGGCATTAACGGGTGTGGTCAGAATGATAGAACCTACAGGGTTTACAAAAGTTTCCGCTCTCGGTGTTGATGAGCAACGGGTGCCGGTCTATATTACTCTTAATACCCCAAGAGATGATTGGCAGAGCTTGGGGTACGGTTACCGCGTTGAGGCCAGGTTTATTATTTCAAGATACCAGGACGCAGTCTACATTCCAACCAGTGCATTGTTCAGGCAGGATGATAAATGGACTGTTTTTGTCATAATTGAGGACAGAATTTTTTTCAGGGCAGTAGAACCGGGAACGCGCAGCGGTTTGTTTACCATGATTGAAGAAGGCTTGGAACCAGGAGAACTTATAGTTAATCATCCAGGGGATAATTTGCACGATGGGCAAAAAATTGAGGTCAGGTAGATCTTGTCAGCAAATAAATTTGGATAGATATCTGGTCTCTATTCTCACATGGCACGGCTTCCTGCCCGGAGGCATACAGCCCGGAGGGGGACTGGACTTTATGGGGAGGCAGAATCCAGTCGTCTAAGTTTTAACCTTCTGCGGGATGCAGGCTCCAATGAGGGGACCGGTACTCAGAAACTTATCTATCCATCATGATTAAATGTCAGAAAAATAAGTTGTGCAAAAGCCAGTCCCCAGTCAATGTATAAGCGGTGCTGTAGCGTTATCTATTGGAGAATTTTGAACTCGGCTCTTCTGTTCTGAGCCCAGGCACTTTCATTGGAACGAGGATCCAAGGGCCTTTCTTCGCCGTAGCTTATGATCTGCAATCGCTGAGAAGGTACTCCCAGCAGGATCAGAAACTCGTAGGCTGCTCTTGCTCTTCTTTCGCCAAGGGCAAGGTTGTATTCGGCTGTACCTCTTTCGTCGCAATGTCCTTCAATGACTAAGCGCAAAGTGTCGAATTTTTTCAAATTCTCGGCAATCTTCTGGAGTTCCGACCTTGCTTCCTGGTTTAGTTCGTAAGAATCAAACGCGAAGTGGATGCGAGTAGCCAGAATGACATCAATAACCTCTTCAAGAAGCTGCTCATCGCTTACGCGGTCTCGTTCCCGGGCCAGCCTTTCCTCCTGCAGTCTTCTTTCTTCAAGGGCCTGCCGTTCCATCTCCTGTCTTCTTTGTTCTTCAGCCAGTCTTGCGCGTTCCTCTTCGCTCAACTGAGCGTGAGGGTCCCGGGGGGTATCTACAGTTTGTTTGCCGCAACCAAAGCTTAAGACCAAGGCAGCGAGCAAAGCCAGCAAAATAAAATACCTCTTCTGATTCATAACTTCCTCCTGTACATTCTAATCGTAGTTTAAAACACGGGTATGGATAAAAACAAAAAATTCTGTAATGCAGGATCATAGCATTTGGATCGCTCCAGTCTTGGTGCGAGAATAAACCTGTAGCCATCTCTTCCCTTCCCTCTTCAGCCTTCAGCCTTGCCTAAAATTCAGGCTCTCTTCCCCAGGCTGGGGCAGTGGCATGTCCGTCGCCTGTAGGTATAATTATTGGAGAGTCGCCGTTGCGGGTAGTCAGGTAAAGCCTGTAGCGTCCATCTCGATTGGATGAAAAGGCAATAAAGTATCCGTCTGGAGCAAAGCTTGGGTCCTCATCATTGCCTGGACCAAAGCTCAACTGTCTTTCTCTCCCTGTTTCGAGATCGGTCAGAAATATTCGGTGTCCATCCGGAGTTTGCCTTGTAAACGCGACATATCGACCATCAGGACTAATGGTTGGGTTGGTATTGTATCTGCCATCATAAGTAACCCTTTGTACCTGGTTGGTGGCCAGGTTAATAACAAAGATATGAGGATTACCGAGGCGGCCAGATGCAAAGGCCATTTTATTCCCAGAACGATCAAAGCTGGGCGAAACATCTATGGCCCAATGTTCCATTATTGCTTTGTCCATGCGAAAATCTCTGTCTAACCAGTAAATGTCCGGTCTTCCCATGGGATCAATGCTCACGCTGAGTCTTCCGTCTGGAGCAAAAGCAGGGGATATGACTGTATTGCCAGGTAAATTATATACACTGACTTCATCTGTGCTCCTTGTCCAGACTCCAAGAGAGTTTCTGTTGTCCTTGAGCAGGGTAAAGGCGATTTTTTCACTGTCAGGAGACCACTCAGGACTTAGTGCTATGGCATTCAGACTGGTGATCCTTCTAAGGTCATGCCCCAAAGGAGTAACAGTCCAGATTTCCTTTATATCATCATGTTTGCGCTCAAATGCGATCTTTGCCTGGAAAAAGCCACCATGACCGGTGAGGTAATCCATAAGTTCGGCACAAAAGCGACGCACCATCAGATGAATTTGATCGGGTTCGTGAACCGTATAGGCTTTTCCCAGGACCATACGTTGCCCAAACACCTCAAAGGCCCTGAGCTCCACAGACCCTGGCAGCCCAGCCTGCTGATCCACGCCAATAGTAATGAGCATATCAACCCTGGAAAGATTGAATTTTCGAAAATCAATATCTGCTCCACGAACCCCAGCCACTTCAGGGCCTCCAAGAATTTCAGCGTCACGGGTATCTCTCAGAAAGGGCAGCAGGCGTAAGTTCTGTCGTAACAGATTGCGGATACGTTCAGGATGCTCATTATCCTGGAAAACGTCATGGCCAAGGGGCAGAGCAGGTGCAATGAAAATATTGATCTGGTCTTGACCTGGTCCGAAGATGTCAATTTTAAGGCTTTCCTGGGCCAGCAGAGATGAGTTGGACATGAGCAGTAAAACGCTCAACACGATTAAAAAAGTAAGTTGTTTGGGAAGAATTTTTTTTATAAGCATATTTTAACCTTATTATTTTTTGAGATCTAAGTGGGCTATAAGCGTAATTTCTGTTTGGCTGCGCAGGTCCTGGAGGTTGAAGTCAATTATCAGTGTTCTGATTCTTGTTGTAGGTGGTTCAGGCAGTTGTGCGGTATCCTCAATGGCTCGCAGGGCTGAATGGTCAAAATCCTCTCTGCCTGAGCTTCGGACTACACGGGAACTGATAATCCTCCCGGTCTGATCTATGCCAACCTCAATTCTAACCACAAGGTTGGAAGAACCTCCGATTCTCGGGTATCTCCAGTTACGTTTGATCAGCCTTTCGGCTCTTGCTGCATAAATTTCCTGAAGTCCGGCCTGCTCTCTTGGAGCCTGTCCCTGGGCCTGTCTTTCAACGTCTTCTCTAAGGGCTGCAAGCTCTTGAGCCAGCCGCTCCTCTGCTGAAGGAGTTTTATCCTGTGCTGGCTCAGGGGGGGGCTCTGGCGCAGGAGCAGGCTCGGGTGGAGGCTCAGGTTTGGGAGCTGGCTCAGGCTCAGGCTGCGGCTCTGGTTCCGGCTTGGGTTCAGGTGTTGGATCCTGAGGTATTTCCACTTCTGCAGGTTCAGGTTCAGGCACTGGCTCTGGTTCCGGAGGAGGAGATGGTTCAGGAGGTGCCGGAGGGTCTGGTGCTGCAGGGGCAGGTGGGTCAGGAACAGGTGCTGGTTCTGGTTCAGCCATATATACAAGCTCCACCATGTGTACCTTGCGGTCAAGGTCAATGGGGTGCTGTTTTGTAATGCCGGTATAAGTAACCGAAACAATGATGAAAATTAGATGCACTGTAATAGAGACCAGGAACGAGGCTAATTGCATAGTGTCAGTCCTCTTCAGGGAGGGCAACAACTCCAAGTCGGTCTATTCCAGCTTCTTTAATTCTTGACATTACATTAACCACAAGTCCGTATGGAACCACTTCGTCAGCCCGCAGGTAGACAAGTCTGTCCCGGTCCTGAACTATTCTTTCCAAATGCGTAGCTATCTGACTTAATTCCACTTCATACTCATCAATACTGATTTTATTTTCCCGGTCTATGCTGATGACTAAGTTGTCATGATCTTGTGGCAGGGTTTCAACGGTTGTGGTTCTTGGCAGATCAACCTCAAGACCCTGGGTGAGCATAGGAGCAGTGATCATGAAAATAATGAGCAAAACAAGCATTACATCCACAATGGGAGTAACATTAGTCTGGGTAATAAATCCCTTACCCAGGGGATCAAAATCCATGATTTTTCCTCCAAAGCAACATGAGAGTCAGATATTTTTCTGCCCGGTGGTTTACTTATTTCGTAATAGTTTAGACCGTTGGATGTAGCATGGGGCCCGGAGTGCCTGTCCCCTGCTTACCTTAAAAAAGGCAAGACTATTATTTTTTTTCCATCCAGGGCAGTTCACGCTGGGCCCGGTTCAAAAAAGATCCGGCAAAATCAATAAGATCGGATTGAATGTTGTTGAGCCTTTCCCATAGAAGATTATAAAATATGGTAGCCGGGATTGCAACTACCAGCCCGAATGCAGTAGTAATAAGAGCTTCAGATATGCCTGGAGCCACTGTAGCCAGTGTAGCACCTCTTTGCACCCCAATGGAATGAAATGAATTCATAATGCCCCAGACCGTACCGAGCAGGCCTATAAGCAGGGATGAGTTGGCGCAAATGGCCAGAAAAGTCAAAGATGAGGCAAGTCTTTTCAAATGAGAACTCACACCCTGGCGCAACACTCGTCGCACATTGTCCTCAGCTATGCGAAACTTGACACTGGCAGAGAGATTACTTTTTTCCAGTTTCTGAATTTCCTTGAGAGCAGCCAGGCCAATTTCATAAAGGGGCGAATGAGCACTCTGGCGCGATGATTTCATGGCTTCAGCCAGATCAGCGGCCCGGTCAAAGTTTTCTATTTGTTCCTGAACTACAGATCTGAAACGCTTGAAGGTAATAAATTTGAATATAATTATGGTCCAACTGGACACAGACATAATTAAAAGAACAAGCATGATGAACTGTATCAGCAGGGATGACTGGACCACCATGGACCAGAGACCCTGCTCTGGAATTAAGGTATTCATACGTTCAGGCCTTTTTATGCTTAGCTTGTGTTATTTGTTAATATATGGTGTTCTATTTTGCTTAAAATTTCTGGAAGGGCGATTTCTGCAGGCATGTCCAGTTTGATATCAGACAAACCGTCGTAGGCCGTGGAGCCGAGATTGATTTCTATCACAGTGCCGCCATTGTTTTTGACCAGGGTTGGTATAATATTGGCTGGAGCTACTTCGCCGGATGTGCCGATGATCACTACAAGATCCGTCTTGTCTGCATATTCACGGGTTTTATACATAGCCTGTTCAGGAATGCTTTCACCAAAGAAAACCACAGCTGGCCGAATGATGCCCTGGCAATCCATGCACAGCCAGGGGATATCATTCTTTGTAAGATCTAAGGCCATGACAGATGGATAGGTTTTAGCGCATGAATTGCAGAAAAAAGACCCGCAACCTCCGTGAAATTCAACAACTTCCTTGCTTCCTGCCTCCTGATGCAGGTTATCAATGTTCTGGGTAATGACTGCCTTGATTATTCCTGTATCTTCAAGACCAGCCAGGGCGCGGTGGGCTGGATTAGGTTTTGCCTGGGCAAACATTTTAACAGCATCCAGTAGAAACTCCCACACTCCAGCCTGATTGTTTCTCAGAGCCCATTCAGAGCATACTGATTCCGGATCAAATTTTGACCATAATCCTCCAGGACTTCTAAAATCAGGAATACCGCTGGGTACTGATATGCCGGCTCCGGTCATGGCAATGGCAAAATGGGATTTTTGCAGGGCTTGAGCAGCCTTTGTGCAAAGTTGTTTCTGGTAATCTTTCATGTTTTTTAGGTCTAAGGTCTTCCAGTTAAAATCAAAACTATTTCGCTATTCGTGTAGAACCTGCTTTGGCCAGGATGTCAAGAGAGTTTTGTTCAGCCTGAAGATACTCCTGTTCACTCATGCCGGCTCCAAGAGCGATTTTGTAGCGCATTTCCTTGCTTACAAGATCTCCCGGGGCATGGGCATCATTGTTGATAACCAGTTTAAATCCATATTTTCTCGCCATGGATAAAACATGACCATTGGTCAGGCTGTGCCCCTTTCGTGTAGTTATTTCCACATAAACTCCTTTGTCTGCAGCAAGCGAGGCGTCTTGTGGAGTCAGCAAGCCTGGATGGGCCAGCACGTCCACCCCGGCCATAATTGCTGCATGATTTGTACCTGCGGCAACAGGCTCAACAATGGTCTCCCCGTGCACGACAACTATCTGGGCACCAAGATTTCTGGCTGTGTCCATGAGCTGGGGAATAAGGGCCGGAGGTACATGAGTCAGTTCAACTCCGGCAAGAATTTCAATTTCAGTATAAAGCGAATAATCATTGACCATTTTCTGCAGGTTGGAGAGAATATGCTCAACATTGGAATGGTCTGCATGGTCGGTGAAGGCAATGGCCTTATATCCAATGGCTTTAGCTCGTCTAGCCAGTTCTGCAGGGATAAGCTCCCCGTCGCTGTAAACAGTATGCATGTGAAGGTCTATCAATTGCAATCTCCGCTGGAAAAAATTTTACATCTTGTACTTGGTGTCATCAAGGCTATATTTTTCGAGTATTTCTGTCCATTTTTTGCCTTCTTCGTCGTTTAAAACCACCTGATAATCACCGTTATTTTCTTTCATAATCTGTTCCAGGATAGTTTTATTAACCAGGATGGGAGCCTTGGCCCGCACTGCCATGGCAATGGCGTCAGAAGGTCTGCTGTCTACCCGGAACTCCTTGTCACCATGAGTAAGAACAATTACTGCGTAGTAGGTCGAGTCCTTGATCTCGCTGACCTCAACATGCTGGAGCTCTGCATTGAGCTGTTCCAGCGAATTGAGAAACAGATCATGAGTCATGGGTCGGGGCAAAGTCATGCCTTTAAGAGGCAGAGAAATAGCCATGGCTTCCATGGCCCCGATCCAGATGGGCAGAATATATTTATCAGTGCTGTCTTTAAGGATCACCAATGGCATATTGGTTTTTTCATCCATAGCCAGTCCGAAAACTTCCATTTTTATCATCATAATAATGCTTCCCCCTCTAAAGAATGTTTTTTGGCCCTGGTGAAGATGACTTCAACTATCCGTCCAGTCTGATCTTCAGAAGTGTTGAAAAGAATATTTACCACTCTTCCTCCGGAATCTCTTCCTTTCCAGAATACAGCTTCGGGGGCCTGCTTTTTGCTCAGTCCCTCAATCAAAATCTCATCTTTACGTCCTATTCTGGACTGTAATTTTTTCAATGTCCAGTCTTCCTGTAATTTTTGAAGGATCTGAAGTCGCTCTGTCTTGACTGCTTCGGAAATTTTAGGCTCCATTTGAGCCGATCTGACACCGGGACGGTCAGAGTACTTAAAAGAAAAACTTGAATCAAAACCTACCCGGTTCATGACATGCAGGGTGTCCTGAAAGTCACCATCCGTCTCGCCGGGAAAACCTACCATCAGGTCGGTGGTCATGGTTATATCAGGGCAAGCCTCACGCAACATGTCAATAAGATTAAGATATTGTTTCTGATTGTATTTTCTGCCCATGGCCTTGAGGATATTATCTGAACCTGACTGCAGGGGAAGGTGAAGCGAAGGACAGAGGTTGTGCAGGCTTTTAAAGGAGTTGATTACATCTGAGCTCATGTCTTTGGGGTGTGACGTGGTAAAACGCAACCTTTTCAGCCCCGGCAAGGCATCAATGAGTTCTAAGAGTTGTGCAAATGTTACATCTTCTGCATGATTATCCTGTCCATAACTGTTAACATTTTGCCCAAGAAGGGTGATTTCCTTGACTCCTCTTGCTATAAGTTCCTGACATTCCTGAACTATATCCTGTGCAGCCCTGGATTTTTGTCGCCCACGGGTGTAAGGAACGATGCAGTAAGCACAAAAATTGTTACAGCCCTGCATAATATTGACATAAGCCTGAGGAGGCAGGGTATCAGGCAGATAATTGTCACGCTGCGGATAATGCTCAGAAAAGTCCAGAAGACTCAGTTTGAGTTTATCATGGTCCAGAAGACGCTGCAGGGCTGATGGAACCATAACCAGACCATCAGGTCCGAAAACCAGGCGTACAAAAGGAAAACGTTCCAGAAAACCTGTGCCCACCTGTTGAGCAACGCAACCGCCAACACAGACAAACACCGCAGGATTACGTTCGTATTGATCTCTTAGTCTGCCAAGAAGACTGTAAACCTTTTGTTCAGGCTTTTCCCTGACACTGCAGGTATTGACGATGAAAAACTCAGCTTCGTCTTCCTGCTCAGCCACGACATGCCCCTGTGCGTTAAGGGCCTGTTCAAGCCAGATAGAATCGGAGACATTCATCTGACAGCCAAAGGTTAGTATCTGATACTTCATTATAGTTAACTGCTTATCTTTTGGCCAAGGTATATAGTCTAATGCGGGCTTTGCCAGCAACCCCCCAAAAAAAATTAACCGCCCGTTCGAAGACTCACTCAAGACGCTAAGGACGCAAAGGAAGAAAGAAGTTTTTTCATTTGCCGGGGAACGGCAAATGAAAAGGCTGCCTGTTTGAGAACCGAAGCCCGGTTTTCAAAAAAAAGCTACTGTCTTTAGCTTTGAGATCTTGGCGCCTTTGCGGTTCAAATTTTCTTGTTATTTATGACTGGGTTTCAGGAGTAAGTCGCTAAAGTCCAATGTCCAATGTCTTCAGCCTTCAGCCTTTTGCCTTCAGCCTTTTGCCTTCAGCCTTTTCCATCCTGAATATTGATCTAATCAGCTTGAGTTGCGGGCAATCTCAACTGCTACTCCAGCTTAGCTTTAATACACTCAAGAGCCTTTTCAACCGCCTGTTCCAGCGTCAGATCATCATTTTCTATGACGCATTCAGCATTGGGATCTTTTTCAAAAGGGACATCAACTCCAATTACCTGACCTAAGCCTGAGAAATCCTTGCCAGTTTTTTTTCTTTCCAAAGCCTTGGTATAAAGATCCGCCATGACAAGACCTTCAGGGCGTTTAGACTCACGCTGCATCGCAGTCTCTAAGGAGCAGGCTATGTGTATTTCTATAAACCGGGAAATAAGGTTTCGGGCCATGTCTCGCATTGTTTTTTTGGGAGCAGTTGCGTCCATAATAACAAAGTGGCCCTGTCCTGCAAGATCAGCTGCTTCTTCTGCAAAAAGCTGGTAAGCCTTTTTTCTTTCTTCGCTTGTGTAGCTCGGTTCAGGGAAGTATTCTTTGCGGCGTTGATCCATTTGCAGGTGAACAGCATAAAGACCTTGCTCTTTAAGCCTTTCATAAACTTTTCGGCTTATGCTGCTTTTGCCTGATCCGGGCAGTCCGGTAAACCAGGCTGCCTGTCCCTTTGATGCGGAATGTATAGTCATCTGACTTAAGTCCTTTGCTGTATGCGGTTTACCCTGGCGGCTCGGGACCAAACCGATAAGTAACTGCCTTTATCAATGAAGTCTGCAGTCTAAAGCGGGCTGTGCCCGCAGCCCAGTTATCTGTTATTTGTTAATTGTTATCAGGGTAAGGGAGTAAATTCAGGCTCTTGTTCTTCAACAATTAACTGATAACAATTTTTTATGACAGGGTTAAAAGAGTAAATAACTAAAAAAGCGCTGGGAGCCACCTCCACATGCATTATCCTCTCAGATAGCGATTAATATTTTTGTAGTCAAAAACATCATCATCCAGGATTCCTTCCATGAAGCGAAACAATGCCTGCCTGACTTCCAGGGGATGCCCGGGATACCATTGGGGAGAGGCAATTACTAATCCTCGGAATACATAGAAAGGGGCAATAACTTCAAGTATTTCCCGGTCATTGGTAGCTTCAAGATAAGTATCCCAAAGAGATAAGTAAAGAGTTTCAAAGTCACCTTTAAGTTCAGGTCCGGAATAAAGAGAGTATAATAAATAGTTGCAGGTCATGGTTGAGACGTCATCAGCAGGATCGCCCCATCTGCCCCGACTCCTGTCCAGCACATAAAAATCGCCATCATCTTTGATTAGAACATTCCATGGATGAAAATCACCATGAACATCACTCAGGCGATGACTGTAATTTCTGAGTTTCCAGCGCCAGCTGACAAGTTTCTGCTCCAGTGCAATACAGCGCTCTGCAGGAAAATGCTCGTAGGGATGGGGGTAACCGTCAAGGATGCCAAAGATGCACTCGGAATCTCCTAACAGCTGGCGTATTCTTCGTTCGTACAGGTCAGTCTCCGGGCTTTTGACTGAATGCACTCTGGCCAGCCAGCGAGCAAATTCTTTAGTGAGCTGTATGTCCTTATCTTCAATACCTTTATCCTTAATCCTCTCAAGATCCAGAAAATAGTCATTGCCTTCAACTTTTTCATTAAGGATAAAAAACTCCTTAACGTCTTTAACAGGAACAAGGGTTCCGGACTCGTCAATGTAGCCCATTCCCATGGGATTAACATGTTTTTCCATAAGATTGCCGGTTTCGTATTGAAACATGAGTATGGCTGCTCTGTCCCAGTAAAATTGATGACCGTACTTATCTCCTTTCATGGCTGAAATAACTGCCTGTTTTGGCTGTCCATCCTGCTGAAATTTAACCAGCATGGGCTTGCCGTAGCCAAAGTCTTTCATGCCCTGCTCATCCAAAGAACCTATTTCTCCAACTCCGGTGAGTTCTACATTTCCGGGTAGAATGGCTTTGAGGTAGTTTTCAAGATTTTCAAGTTTCATATCAAGCATTATTGACCTTCCTTTTAAGTAACTACATTTTTATGTCAATTATTTCAAGTTGTTATGGTTGTCAGTTTTTTACGATTTTTCCTTAAGATTCACTTACAATTACCAAAAAAGTTCCGTCAAAGATGGGTACTTTGCGCTTGGCACAGGGACTGTCCCTCGCTATGTAAATTATTTCATTAAAATCGATTTTTGCCAGAAACCTATGCAGTATCAAACTTTTTAACGTTTCCTCGCGGGGACTGTCCCAATGTCCATAGATGAGACTCATTTTCAGTTACTCGCAGGTTCGGTCCAGGTCCCCCCGGGTGAAAAGCTTTAAAATAGCTATGACTGGCAAGTTTAAGTTTTCAGTTTTTGAGAGGCTCGAAATGCTCCCGGTCTGACTGCATATTCAATCAAGAACATTATTTTTCAATGGTTTCCTGTTTAATCCAGTCCAGAAAGTCCGGGTTGCCCCCTGTGACTGGCAGGAAAACCACGCAGGGACATTCATAGCTGTGAATTTGCTTGACTTCCTGAAGCAAGGCCTCTTTTAATGAGTCAGTTGTTTTGGCAACAAGGACGGTTTCCCTGTCAGTTTCAACTTTGCCTTTCCATTTGTACATGGACTGCATGTTTTCAAAAATATTGACGCAAGCAGCGAGCTGCTTGTCTACAAGCGTGCTGCCAATTTTTTGTGCTTCAGCGAGATCCGCAGCTGTGATATAAGCAAATGAATATGACATTTGAAAAAACTCCTTCAGCACTACAGCAGCATTTAATGCTCCCTGCTGCATTGTGTGCTGGTTTGCTTTAAAAATAGTAAGCCCTCACGCATCCAAGTGTTGCTGTTTTTTGTTTCATATTTTCCTGCTTCTGTCTATGGTCAGGTTTCGGTCAATGATCATTTACTGATGCGGGCTGTGGTCACTGCCCAATTTAAACAAGAATCGTTAAGTTGGGGCGACAACCCCTGTTTTTCAGGCTGAAGACTGAAGACTGAAGACTGGGCATTATTGCTTTTGTCAGGTGGAGGATTTAAAAAAACTTTTTTTTGCTTCAGGGTTGAGGCGGTAAGTTATTAAGGTATCCTGCAATCAAAGGGATTCTGCCCATAACACTGCAACGACACCTTATTTAAGCTGGAAAGGGACTGGCTCTTTTGTCGCCGGATAGTCAGGCTGTTGAATGGTTTAAGTTCCGCAAAAGTGTATGACACCGGCGTTTGAGGTTGTAATCAACACTAAACGTCGCTGTAGTGATAATAAAACTGGAGAAAATATCTTGAAATCAGAAAGGGGGAAATATGTTATTCAATACTGCAGAAAATAAATATGAAAACCGTTTATATCCTGAAATTGATAAGACAAGGCCGGAAAAATTAGAAAGAGCAACCTTTGCCCTGGGCTGATTCTGGGGGCCGGACGCCAGTTTTGGCGTTATTGAGGGGGTATATTCTACCTTGGTAGGATATTGCGGGGGAACAACTGTCAACCCAACCTATCACCGCATTGGTGATCACATGGAAAGCATACAGATAGAGTTTGACCCGAGTATCATTTCTTATGATAAGCTTCTGCGTATATTTTTCCAGGAGCACGATTACACTGCACAACCATGGTCGAGGCAGTATATGAATGGTGTATTTTACCACTCTGAAGAACAGAAACAGAGTTTAGCCCGGGCTGTGGAGGCTATGCCGGGGACCGTCAGAACTGAGATTGCCGAGTTTACTGCATTTTTTGCTGCTGAAAATTACCATCAGAAGTTTTATCTGCAGCGTCATGCTGAGCTTATGCAGGAATATCAGGTCATTTATCCAGAATTTACAAGGCTGGTAAGATCAACAGCTGTGGCCAGAGTGAACGGTTTTCTGGGCGGGTATGGTCATTCCGGATTACTTCAAAGCGTACTCTTTGACCTTGGTCTTTCAGAACAAGCCGGTATATTTCTCCTGGAAAGGCTAAGAATGCGTGAAATTTCGGGATAGCTTCTGCTTGCATTAGCTGTCTTGGGACGTGTCCGGGCAAATACTTCCACCTGTCTTTTGACTATGCTGGTGAATAATTCTTTACTTCATCTTTTGAAGAGGTGAATGTCTGCATCACTATAGCGACACTTTGTTTAAGCTGATAGGGGACTGGCTCTTTTGCTGCCAGAAAGTCCGGCTTTTTTACGGTTGGAGGTCGGCAAAAGTGCCTGTCCCCTGCGGC
This sequence comes from Desulfonatronovibrio magnus, assembly GCF_000934755.1. Classification (NCBI taxonomy): domain Bacteria; kingdom Pseudomonadati; phylum Thermodesulfobacteriota; class Desulfovibrionia; order Desulfovibrionales; family Desulfonatronovibrionaceae; genus Desulfonatronovibrio; species Desulfonatronovibrio magnus. Next base: position 5,665 of record NZ_KN882183.1, on the reverse strand, counting down.
CGAGGCTAAAATGTAGGCAAAATGTCGCTGTATTGTTAATCCTGGAGGTAAAATCTTTATTTACTGCTGCACTTTCATGGTATAGAATATTTCATGAGGAGCGGGCTGTGCCCACAACCCAATTTAAAAAAGGATCGTTAAGTCGGGGTGATAACCGTAGTTTTCAGGCTGAGGGCTGAAGGCTGAAGGTTGAAGGCTGAAGAATAAGGTTCCTTGGCATTATTGCACTTTCAAGGTTAAAAAACTTTCTTGTTATTTTTTCTGCAGGATTGAAACGGTAAGTTACTAACGCGGATTGTACCCGCAACCTAAATTAAACAAGCATCGTTAAGTTGTGGCTATAACTGGGCTTTTCAGGCTGAAGGCTGAAGGCTGAAGGTTGAAGTCTGAAGAATAAGGTTCCTTGGCATTATTGCTCTTTCAAGGTTAAAAAACTTTCTTGTTATTTTTTCTGCAGGATTGAAACGGTAAGTTACTAAAGGAGAGACTTGTGTTTTGGAAGATTGTTTGTCTCACTGCTATCCTTTCATTTTATTTAACACCCTGTCTTGCCAATGATGAAAAACCTGCCGGTTCCAACCCCAATGAGGAATTTACCTGGGCTTTGAGTCTGTATTCCGGGCTTTATACCAGCCGTACCTTTGGACAGACCACATTCAACATACCAGGAGAAATGGAGAAAAAGTATATGCACGGACTTGGTCTTTCAAGAAAGATTCATAGTTTCTGGCAGTACTTTGCACTGGAAGCCGAAGGCATGTTTGTGGCGCACCACGGAAAGCATGACCATGGGCGACAAAACTATGAAGAATATGTTCTGGCTATTTTGCTGCGTTATGATCATTTCCCATGGAACAATTTTCTGCATACTTCTCTTGCTGTAGGAGATGGACTGTCCTGGACTTCCAGGCTGTCGAAGCGTGAAGTTCAAAGTCGGGGCAAGTCCCGGCAGTTTTTGAACTATCTAACCGTAGAGTTGGCTTTTACCCTGCCTGATCACCCAAGGTACAGCCTGGTATATAAAATTCATCATCGTTCTGGTGTGTATGGACTGTTCGGTGGTATCAGAGGGGCTTCTGACTTTTATGTTTTAGGGTTGCGTTACAGGTTTTAAAGCAACCATTTCAGTTCCCTTCCATGGAATTGACCTCAGGACATGCTCAGGCTATACAGTAGCTCTTTGCATGTTTGATAAACCGGGCATGTTTTAGTGTTGCTAACAGCAAGGTGGATGGTAATAAACAAAACAGGTAATCCTGGAGGCTAATTTGCGCGCCAAAGGTTTGATCATGTTTGCTTTGCTTTTGTGGTTTTTTTTTCCTGCCAGGAGTATGGCTTTTGATTCACAGCATGCCCCAGATTATGTTTTAGAGCAGGAGAATTATTACAGCCTTTCGCTGTCGGAAAATGATGATGACCTTGACAGCTGGTGGACCTGGCTCAAAGGCCGTTCTGCCAGGGATGCCCTGACTATGGGCATGTGGAGTATCCACATGGATGGTTCAGGTGATATTTTCGGCAGTGGAAGAAATAACGAACATAATCATCTGCTGGGAATTCAGTACAAAGGGGTTAACGCAGGAACCTTTATCAACAGTCATGATGACCGGACCTACACTGTGGGCTTGTCCAGAGAAGTTTACACCAGACAGATCAGTCCTGATGTGCGTTTTGATGCCGGATATAAATTAGGTCTGCTTTACGGTTACAAGGATAATCTTCCGAGCATCATGGATGTCAGTGGATACGCCATGCCGGTGGTGGGTCTTTCCTGGAAGCGGGTGGGCTTTGATATCGGCCTTACTCCTGTAGGGGTTTTGACATTTAATTTTCGTGTGGATATTGATCGCAGGTAATTGCTGGCAATACAGTGTCAGGGAGGAGCGCTTTTTTGATGAATAAGTTTGTATTGTCAGTACTTGGATGTGACCGTCCGGGAATAGTTGCAAAAGTAAGCGGGATCCTTACAGATCATGACTGCAACATAGAAGACTTAACCCAGACAGTGCTGCAGACAGAGTTTGCTGCTATATTTATTTTTTCCATACCGCCTGGTGTGCAGGACAATCTCTACAAGTGTCTCAAGACAGAGCTTGAACCGGATGGACTCAGCGTAAGACTGAAACGTATGGATACTGACTGTGTATTTTTGCCGGTATCAGATCCTTTTGTTGCAGTGGCCATTGGTCCTGACCACAAAGGCCAGATAGCTGCCCTGACCAGAGGAATCAGTCAATACGGATGCAATATCACTTCGATCAAAGCCATCAATCGCAGCGACCTTTATCCAGAAAAGATAGTTATTATCATTGAAATGGACGTGCCTTCCAAAATTGTCATATCAGAAATGCGACTTGAACTGGAGCGGGCTGCAAGGCAGCTGGGCCTGCAACTCAGCCTTCAGCATCAGGATATTTTTGAATCAATCCACAGGATATAAAATGCTTAGTCATAAAGAAGTTCTGGCCTTTATAGAGATGGTCAAAAACGAAAATCTTGACGTTCGAACCATTACTCTCGGAGTTTCACTGTTTGACTGCGTATCTCACGATGCTGGAATTATGCGGGAAAAAGTCTTTGCCAAAATTGTATCCAAAGCCAGATTGCTTGTGCAGATCTGTGATGAGGTTGGAGAAAAGTACGGGCTGAGAGTGGTTAATAAGAGAGTTTCCATAAGTCCTATGGCCATAGTTGGAGCGCCGTTCAGTCCCGAGGAAATGGTTCTCGCTGCTCAAACCCTTGATGAAGCAGCGCGGGAGGTGAATGTCGATTTTATTGGCGGCTTTTCAGCTCTGGTGGAAAAGGGGCTGGCTTTGGGCGATAACGCCCTTATTGAGGCTATCCCTGAGGCCCTTGCCAGGACATCAAGGGTCTGTGCTTCTGTGAATGTTGCCTCAACCAAGGCTGGAATTAATATGGATGCTGTTTATCTTATGGGCAAAACCATAAAGCGTGCTGCTGAGCTGACCAAAGATAAGGACGGTCTTGCCTGTGCCAAGCTGTGTGTGTTTGCCAATATTCCTCAGGATGTGCCTTTTATGGCCGGAGCCTATCTCGGCACCGGGGAACCGGACTCTGTTATCAATGTGGGAGTAAGTGGTCCAGGTGTTGTAAAAAAAGCCATTGACAGGGCATTAGAGGCTGATCCTCAAAGTAATCTGGGGAATCTGGCGGAAGTCATTAAAAAGACAGCTTTCAAGGTTACCCGTGCAGGAGAGTTGATCGGCAGAGAGGTTGCCTCAAGGCTTGGGGTCAGCTTCGGTATACTTGATTTGTCTCTCGCACCTACACCCAATGTTGGCGACAGTGTTGGAGAAATATTTCAGTCTCTTGGTCTTGATTCCATCGGTTCCCCCGGCAGTACAGCTGCACTTGCCATGCTTAATGATGCCGTAAAAAAAGGAGGAGCCTTTGCCAGTTCATATGTCGGGGGACTAAGTGGTGCATTTATTCCTGTTAGTGAGGATCTTAATATTGCACAGGCCGCTGAATCAGGAAAGCTAAGTCTTAACAAGCTTGAGGCCCTTACATCAGTATGTTCGGTGGGCTTAGATATGGTGGCTCTGCCAGGGGAAATTTCAGCAGAAACATTGTCCGGAATTATTGCTGATGAAATGGCCATTGGGGTAATAAACAAAAAGACCACCGCTGCCAGGCTGATACCTGTTCCGGGCAAAAAGACCGGAGACAGAGCCTGGTTTGGAGGCCTTCTTGGTGAAGCTGCAATCATGGACCCTGGCTGCAATAATGGTTCTTCAGGTTTTATTCAGCGTGGAGGTTTGATTCCGGCACCTTTGCAAAGCCTTAATAATTGAAGGAAGAAGGCTGAAGGAAGAAGGCTGAAGGCTGAAGGCTGAAGGCTGAAG
>NZ_KN882183.1:0-1553 GCF_000934755.1 Desulfonatronovibrio magnus | reverse complement strand
AGAAGGCTGAAGGCTGAAGGCTGAAGGCTGAAGATTGAAGGCTGAAGGCAGAAGATTGAAGGCTGAAGGTAGAAGGTGGTAAAATAAGGTTGGGGACTGGAGGTGTAAGGCTGCAAATCTTTTGAACTGTTTTGCAAGATCAGTTTTTTGTCTTTGCCTTTCAGTTTAAGCTTGCTATGTGGTTTTGATTGATATATATAAAGATTCATTCAGAATATGACGGTCTTGTATTTGACTATTTGAATCAGGCCAGTCTTGGGATTAAAATTTTTTCTATCACCGGAGCTCAATTGGAGCAAAATAATTAAAGGAGGTCGTTGTAAATGTCACAGGAGAAGATAAAGCCGGTAGGAGGAGACAACCTAAACGCGAACAGCACCTTTTCTGCTGACGAGGTTGGTGGCACAAAAGGGGATATGGGCAAGGTAGGGATTGTTATATCAGTCCTGGCAGTTGTCCTTCTGGTTATCTTTTATTACACCGTCAACCAGAATATGGGTGAACTCAAGCAAGAGATTGGTCTCATAACTGAAACCAGAGAGATGGTTCAGGAACTTGACACCAAAATGGGGCAGGAGTTGGGAGAAATGGATGCTCGCATTGCTGAACTGGAAAACCTGCCTGAAGTAGTCAGGGGCATGGTTCTGGGCGGAATGCTTGAAGAAATGTCTCAAAAGGCTGGTTACATCAGCGGTCATGTTTCAGCAGAACAAAGAGTCCAGCTGGAGCAGGCTCAAGAGATTTTAAGGCAGGTACAAAGCGAACTTACTGCTGATTAAATCTGACTAATATACGTTTTTAAAAAAGCCCGAACCAACAGGTTCGGGCTTTTTTTTTGTATTTATCTGGTAACTAATGCGTGCTGTGCGCACAACCCAAATTAAACAAGAATTGTTTAGTTGGGGCGATAACCGTACTTTTCAGACTGTAGGCTGAAGGCTGAAGAATAAGATTCCTGGACGTTATTGCTCTTTCAGGGTTAAAAAAACTTTCATGTTATTTTCTACAGGATATTGTTCCGCTGGCGATCTGCCCTCAGAAAAGCTGTCTGCACCTGCAGTACGGCATTCTGCTTCGTGGCCAGGCAATGGCATCCATTCCTCCTGGGAGGTCGCCAAGAGGAAAATATGCAGCCTGACTTACAGGCTGCCTTTACGTCGAGCGAAACTACTCACCCGGGCCGCCCGTGACCGAACGTGTGAGTAACTATCTTTAAAGTGGAGCCTGCATCCTGCAGGCTATTTAATTCCAGGCGGCTGGAAGCCGCCTCCACGTTGAAGAACAGTCCCATATTTGGAAATTGGGACAGTCCCCGCGATGTACTATAAAAAAGATTGATGCTGCATTGGTTCCTGGAAGATATTTGCTTTAATGATAAAATTTACACAGCGAGGGACAGTCCCTTTGCCAGGCGCAAAGTTCCCATCTTTGACGGAAATTTTCTGGCAAAAGTGCATGAATCATAAGCAAGAATCATGAAAATGTGAAAACTGTAAACATCTGATTTTATGAGTAAAACGATTGTAGTTGCTTAGAAGCTTTTCACCCGGGCG
>NZ_KN882182.1:52112-94770 GCF_000934755.1 Desulfonatronovibrio magnus | reverse complement strand
GGCTTGAGTCTATCTCTTCCAGCTTGAGGCGGATTACGTAAAGATGCCAGGCTGAATCACTGTCCGGGTGCTGCCAGGGGGTAGACATTGGCAAGCCCTGGAGTAGCTGATCATATCTTTTGGCCAGATAATGCCTTCTGGATACAAATTCATCCAATCTGGACAGCTGGCATAAGCCCAGTGCCGCCTGGATATCGGTCATGCGGTAGTTGAATCCGAGATCAATTTGCTCATAAAACCAGGGTCCGTCTGGTTTATGCTTCATATGATCGGGATTGCGGGTTATTGCATCCAATTAGATGATTCTCCAGGAAATGTGTTTCAATTTTTTGAATATGGTTAGCAGGCAGTCTTCTTAGCTGATGAAAAAGCCGATCCTTTTGGATAGTGGCTATTCTGTTAACTAAAATGCAGGAATCTTTTTTCAGGCCTGTGATTTTGAAGTCAATATCTTCAGAGAGTATATAAACTACTGAAGAGGGATCCCATCTATCAAGGACTGAAGATATAGCCATTACAACCACATCCTTGTAGGTCTTGTCTTCTGCAAGCACCACCACAGGGCGAATTTTGAATTGCTTATGGCTGGTAAAAGGAAATTTGCTAAGGTAGATATCACCCTTTTGGAGTTTGGCCACGATATTCCTCGTAAACATCTTCCCTTACATCCAGCCAGTCCGACCAGTCCTGATCCACTGCTTCCTGCAGTTCTTCTGCACTGGATTCCCACTCATTATCAGTAAGAAGTAACAGCCTTACTTCTTTGCCCCTTAATTTGTCAGACACCTGAATCTGAAAATCAAGGAGGCCTTCATCAGAAATATCTACTTCATAAATCTGTCCTGGCATAACATTCACCATTCATATTATAAAAAATTGCCAACAGCAGTTAATCTCAGCAATTGGTCTGTTGATAGTATGTCTTGAAAAACAAATGATCAATTTCCACAAGGGAAGTATTACGCGTTTCTGAAAACTTATGAATGTGAGCTGGTTGTCATAGCAATTATTGGGTTAAAACCCGATTGTGACGGCTTGGCACGGGGACTGTCCCTGGCTTCGGGACTGTCCCCATTCGACTTTTCAGAAACGCGTAATGCTCCCTCCACAAGCCAGGTGGTTAAATTCAGATATTTCTTCAATACTCAAAAAATGTCGATTGTCTCCTGAATTGTACTCAAAGCCCTGTGAAACAGGTTTGCCTTTTTCGCCCAGTCTGTTTTCCAGAAACTCATTGCTTCGGCTGAAGAACCGTATGCTTGGCTTTATTACGTAATGGTCCGGAAATTCAATGGTCAAATGAGAATCATCCCTGGGGCACATTACCTCGTGGAGCTTTTCACCCGGCCTGATGCCGATTATTTTACGGGGCAGGGTAGGGGCCATGGCTGTGGCCAGGTCAGTTATGCGCACAGATGGTATCTTGGGCACAAATGTTTCCCCTCCGTGCATGCGCTTGAAGCTCTGCATGACAAAATCGACTCCCTGGTCCAGGGTAATCCAGAACCTGGTCATGTCTTCATGAGTAATGGGCAGGTGATCTGTTCCGAAAGCTATGAGTTTTTTAAAGTACGGGACAACATAACCCCATGACCCCAGGACATTGCCGTAGCGGACAACGCTGAAAGTTGTGCTGTGCGCTCCGGCCAGGTTGTTGGCAGCTGCAAAAAGTCTATCAGAGCAGAGTTTGTGGCACCCTACAGATTAATGGGATTGGCTGTCTTGGTCTGTGGCCAGGTCTCTGAGACCAGCAAGTGTCTGATTTTATTGAATTTGACCCTCTAAAATAGCTCATTTTTACCCCTTACAGGCAACTTTTCCCCTTGATAACAGCCTGTATTGTACTTAACGGACTGAAATAACAGATTATTAACTTGTAAACTCTCTCGGATCAAAGATGGTTTAACAGGCCATGGACTTCACGGGGTAAACCGATGGTGCTTAAAAAAAGTAAAGAGCAAAGAGAAAGAAATTTTTGCCGCTGATTGCGCTGATCTCCGCAGATCAAGAGGTTATTGTTCCTGCGGGTCCAGGTCTCTGAAACCAGCCCAATTCATCACGAAGCCGAACCTGTATACCACTCATAAAACTTCTTCAACCCACTGTTCAGGGAGGTTGTAAGGGCCGAGGACCCAGGTGCAAAGGCCAAGGCCCATATTATAGCTGATCAAGTCTCTTTCTCATTTCATTTATTGCGTCCAATAGTGCGGGCAGTTCTTCCCCGATTACTTTCCAGACGATTTCAAGATCAACTCCAAAATATTCATGGACAAGTATATTTCTGAAGTCTTTTATATCCTGCCATAGGACTTCTGAATAACGCTCCTTGATCTCGTCAGGCAGCTTTCCCACGGCTTCACCAATGATCTCAAACTCCCTGATAACCGCCGAAAAGGTCTTGCGGTCACTGCAGAATTCATCGAACGACATCCCCTGCACGTATTCAAAAATAGCGTGGCCCGATTCACTGATATCTTCGAGGTAAAGTCGAATATTCCTTTCAGGCATACACTATCTGCTTTTTTACCGACTCTCTTGCAGCCGGTTTCAGGGTATGTTCGAATCCGATATCTACGGAGAGTTCCAATGTCCTTTCCACATGCCGCTTGAACTGTAAAAAATTGTGAAGGTTCTTACGGTGTGGATCCATCTCTACAACCATGTCGATATCGCTAAATGGGTTTTGTTCTTTTCGGACAAAACTACCAAATATACCGATGCTGGTGATTCCATACCTCTCCTGAAACTCCCCTTTGTTCGTTCTGAGATAGTGGATTACTTCATCAATGGTTGAGAATGTCATGACAAAGTCTCCTTGAACTGTTGTTGTAAGTATGTTGTAAGTTGTAGGTTATTTACACCTTGGGCATGGGGGTCTGACCCCAAACTGATAATTAGGGCATGGGGTCTGACCCGCATAAGCTACCCAGTGAAATCCAGCAAGGCTTCAACGCAAAGCGTTATTTCACCCCAGTGAAATGTGAAGAGATTGCACGGGGCAGGCCGGGCAGGCCAATTTGATTATATTCATTGCTCAAAACAAGCCCCTATAGAAATACGCTGCGCTGATACTTCGTATATTTCATAGGGTAAACGTTTTATGGCCTTAGAATAAAGAAATTCTCTGGAATTCATCAAAAATAGACTTAAGCTTCTGTAATATAAACATATTTACTAAAAATCAGCTTCTTCAAATATTTGCCATGCCAGGGAGTTCGGCTGAGATCGTGTTTGACCATACAGTCCGGGAGCTTCTTGCACGGTCATCCTGGAAACAAATCTGCCCACACCCTTTTTATCTTATCTATGAATCCATTGTCGCCTACAGCAAGTTCAGTACTCCATACTGAATCCCTTGACAAATTTCCCTTTTTAATGGCTTCTCGAATCCATTCTATTGTGGCCAGGTCTCTGAGACCAGCAACCTAAAGAGCTATCTTCTGCCTTGATCAGCGTGAATCAGCGAGATCAGCGGCCAGGTTCTTCTGCCTTGATTCTTCATGCATCAAGGCAAAGACAAAGAGTTTTTTGCCGCTGATTGCGCCTCAGTGAAATAAAGGAGATTTCACGGGGTAAACTGATCTACGCTGATATTTGAAGGCCATGGGGGTCTGACCCCTATAACCAGGGAAAATAATTCACTTTAAGTTTCAAAAAAAACCCGTTTTTTGGCTTTAGAATCAATTGAGTTAGACCGGAAATCAAATAACTCTCAAATATTATTTATGATTTAACCTATATCGCTATCCTTAAACACGCGCCGGACCAGCATGTTGGCCTCTGCTGGCTCTTGTTCACCAAATTTGCCGTGTTCTTCTCCAACTGTGCGCGGCCCTCATCCGCTTGAGGGATTGCAACCATTCCTTCCCCTTTACTGTGCAGACGAAATCCACTTCTCTCTTGTTTTTGATAATATAACAAGGTAGTTGAGCAAGTCCGCCGGATCAACCTTCTCCAGAAAGGGGGTGACGAGGTCAAGAATATTTTGAGCGGAAGTTGGATACACTTTCAACCGGATCACGCCATAATGCAAATTCAGGGGAAGAACAGCCCAATCACCGAAGTGATCGTCTAGTGTAATCAGTATTCGCTGTTCCTGTATAGCCTTGGCAAGTATTTCGTGGTCATCCGACCGAGATTGACCAAATTCTGATGCCCGGACAACATTAAATCCCATTCGTGCCAATACATCACGAACATGCACTTGGATCATCTGGTCCAAATAGAGGCGCATCATTTCAGGCATGAACCTCCCGGATGTCGGCATGTTCAATATTCGCTCGTGCAAAGAAGAGCGTCGCCTGGATGTCGTCCCTGGTCAGCTCTGGATAGTCGCGTAATAGCTGCTCCCAGGAAACTCCGTGCGCTATCTGTTCCAGAATGATGCCCAAAGGAATTCTCGTTCCCCTAATGACAGGCTTTCCGTTGCATACTCTGGGGTTCCATTCGATTCTTTCAAAAAACATACAGTTCCTCCTATGATTGGTACCTTTCACTGCCAACCTCTTGCCGGCCTTGGGGTCTGACCCCGAACTATTTATGGCTCGTAGGTCATAGTTCATGGCTGATGGCTCGTGGCTGATAGTTCATAGCTCGTGGCTCATAGCAAACGTGGTAAGGGGGAAGAGGCAAGGGGGGAAGCGCTCTTTCCCTGTATTACGTCGCTGATGCTTCGTGTATGATCATAGCTCATAAATAAACTAGGACTTAGCAAATACGACCAGGTCATTTTCTGAATCAGGATCTTTTTAAAACGCAAAAACAATCCGGCAGTCATACTCTACATGGCAAGCCCCAGTTAAATCCGCTTCGCTGTCCTTCGGAATTAAACCGGGCAAGCCAAAGATCCATCAATTTTCCATGCAGTTTATGCGTCTTCAATTTTGCATCAAAAGGCTTTTTGCATAGATTGTCCAATACGGAAAAAATCTTTTCCTGTAAGGGCTTGTTGTTTCTGGTTGCCTTCTTGAAGCCTCTTTTGAAACCTTGAGTCCAGGCAAGTTTATAATTCATTGGACAAAAGATCCTTTTTCAGATCCTCCAGGTTTCCAAAGCTAGCTCGCTTTTCATTGATGGAGGTTGCAATGATGATACGATCCTGGGGATCCTTGTGATGTTCAGGCAACGCAGCGGCAAGGCCGGCGATTGCACAGGAAACCGGCAGGCTTACAATTTGGGCATCCTCAGTCGCTTGAGTCATCCACTCTTGAACAGGGATTTCCAGATGAATTCTTCCATGATCGTAAAGCCATGTCACCTCAAAGCATGAAATTGCTGAAATAGCGACAAGGTCCGTCTGTTCAATCAGCTTTACGATTTCCAACGGAAGCCGCTCGGATGTCTGGTTGATTCACCATATCCAGATATGCGTATCCAAGACGAGCATCAGGAAATACCCCAATCACTATGGGGTGCCGAAGAAAAAATATCACCTTTTTCTAACAGCACACCTTTGAGTTTTTCTGGTGGACGTCTCTTTTTGACAGCAGGCGAATTTTCCTGGAGAGGAAACAGAACAATTAATTCAACTTGTTGCATTGGCTTAAAAGTCGGTAAATTTATGAGCCTTCCAGTTTTATCAGTAAAGGTCGTAATTTTCTGTGCTTTCATCAACTCTCTCCTGCAAAAAATTAACTGAGTTGGCTGGGATCGCGGTAGGGATGCCGGTTGCCCGGTGCCCCCGCACGATCCGTACGTGAGGAATTACCTCATACGGTTCCTACCTTAAGTACTTGGCCTTAGTCCATTCCATCAATTCCATCCTCAATGAATTTCAATCCCTGTTGATATTATCTCCGCTGCCAGGGGATGATTTTCATTGAAATCCGCAAGCCTGAAAACATGAGGTTCAATGCGTGAGTCATAGTTTCTACGAATTTTCATCAGTTGAACCTGACGGTCAAAAGTATCCTCCACATCATCAAAAACCAATGCCATATCAATATCACTATCCTTTCTGGATGAACCTTTGACAAAGGATCCAAAAATGTAAACTTTCTTGAGATCAGAATACGACATTTTTAATTGATTAATATAACCTAATATTTGTTCAGGTGCTTCTCTCTTATCCATTTTCTCAGCTCCGTTATGGAATCGATCCATTCTTTTGTAAATTGCTTAGTGCATTTTTTATGAAACTCCATTTTGTAGTCATCATATCGAGCTTGTATGTTGAATGTGGTAATGGTATCAAGAGAATCTTTTTGATCTTCATCTAGATCGATGGAGCATTTCTCTGCAAGCCTATATAAATCATGAATGAAAGGAGGGTTGGTTTCATTCTTTTGCGAATAAAGAGCTTTCAGCAATTTTTCAACAACCAGATGGCCGACAAATAAAGCCCATGTGTAGTGCCCTTTGTCAAATAAGTGATTCATTGCCTTAAAATCATTGTCCGAACTCTTTATCCAATATTTTATCATTTCTCTTGTATCAGGCATACATGTATCCCTCGACATTTTCAATGCGCAAAGAAAAGCTAATGATCAGCAGCTTTCGGCTGTCTATGAAACACAATAAATTTTGCCCACAGAATACACGGAAAAGCACGGAAAAAAAATCTTTAAGTTCAGTGACTTTCCGTGTGTTCCGTGGGCAGGATTTTCTTAAAGTTTCCACAAAAAGCATCATTTTCGCTTGCTTGCATTTAGAAACGTCAATCCAATGATTTCTCCTCGCTCGTATCTAATGATGACATCGTCGTCAGTCAGTTCACTGTCATCAGCATAACTTGGCTTTTTGAAATTAATATAAAGAACATCCGCTTCTTCATCATAGGTCGTCCAAAATGTTTTCTCGGGTGCTATCTTGACAGCGGGCATGACGGCCATGAAATTATTGATTGCTAATTGGGCCATAGCTTTACTCTCCTCTGCAATGTATGCAGTCTTTTGGTCACAAAGGCTGTTATAATGAAACCATCCTTGTCCTGTTCTCTGTATGGTACCACAAGGTATTTTCCTGCTTTGACCTCACGAACGGCTAAAAGCTCACCGTTGTTCCCCGCGAATATGAATTCAGGCTTGTTTACTGTTTGTAGAACAGCATCCATCATCTCAGAAATCTCGCCATGCTCTTCAACAATGTGTGCCCATCTCTCATCAGTTAATCGAATGCGGGCACCATGAACGGAAAATGTAGTTTTCATATAGTTCACCCTCGCCCTTCAGTATGTTCCATAGGGAAAGAGTTAAAAAAGATTATCGCCCACAGAATACACGGAAAAGCACGGAAAAGAAATCTTCAAATTCTGTGTCCTTCCGTGTGTTCCGCCTGCCCAGTTAAGCCCTCTGTCGTTTAACCGGGGTGGGCAGGATTCTTTTGAAAGTTAGCATCACCTGGATAAGACATAAGAGTTTAGCCCACGGCAATGGCAGGAACATCACTGCGCCAGACTTCAGAAAGGACCGACAAACCGCACTGGCCCGAGAACTACTCAAGCGGGAATTGGTTCTCGTACCAGTCAAAAGCTATTTCCAGGTCAAGCAGAGCCCTGTCTGTATAGAAAGGTTTCACTTAACCTTGTCTCTAAGTTTCTGATGGACATTGCACCAGTCGATAAGGCTCATTTTACCGTTCTTATACTGCTCATATCTGAATTTCAACTCATCTTTCTGCCAGTCAGGAAAAGGAATCTGGGCCTTATCTATGGCAATTGAGGCCCATATTTCCTGAACCAGGCTGAGTCTATGGGCAGGTTCCAGTTTTTTAATTTCCTGGGCTATCTGTGTCTGCTGCATTTTATTTCCTTTAGATTTTAAAAAAATATATATGCGGCTGTCCTGGTTGGCAAGCCTTTTCGAGGCTCATAGTCTTTCTGGTTTGAGACGCTTAGAGATAGAGATCCCAGTGTTGTCCAAAGCGCAAAGCAAAACTCTACCAACACAAGTGAGCCTTGTGCTGCAAGTACCAGTCTGGGAGCCTAAGGATTAATCAGACAAGCTAAAACTGCTGTCCGCTCTGTATCGCTAATTTGTCTTGAAGGTTGGAAATAGGGTTGGAAAATAAAAAAGGGTTACAGCTCTATAAGCCATAACCCATTGATTTTATTTGGCGTCCCCAAGGGGATTTGAACCCCTGTTACCGGCGTGAAAGAGCGTGATTTGACCGGAATTAGGCCGAATTCCACCGATTAAACCCATGTTTTCCTGCCTTTTTAGAAGTAAACCGTTTCCAAAACCGTTTCCAATTTTTTAGCGGTATCAAGCCATAATGAGTTTTTTTTTTCAGCGATGTTCCCTGTTATTGACAAAAACTTCAGGAATAAACGAGAAATGATCACTCAACGTACTGTATTAACTTAAAAAAAGTAGGTTGTCGCTGTAGAACCTATCAGCTCCCTCTTACATGAGCAATCCAAAAATATATTTCCCTGACTGATGAGACGAAAAATGTTTCACCAAGCCCGGGAGAGTGGTAGTCTTCAAAATTCTGGGGGATGGACTACTTCAGAAATATAGCCGTTAACTGGAATAAGACGGGGAACAAAAGGCTTGTTTCTGCTCCCCGATTATATCACAAGATACAGTTCAACTTGGCTACTCGTCATCCAGCAGCAGCATCAACACACCGCTGGGTAAGGCGGCGTGATTTAGATGTGATGTGCATGGAGGCCACCCCTGGTTAGTGCGGGGTGGCCTCTTGTACGGGAAGGGGAGGAGACTAATTGAGTGCTGCTGTGTTTACCATTTCTGTGAATTCATCCAACGACTCTGTCCTGATTATTTTTCTGTTTAGAGCCCTGAGATTCTCTATGGATTGAATGGACTTGATTTTAACCTGGAGCATGCCGGGTATTGGGCCGTATACCTCTGTTGCGAGGTCTATCAAGGTTTCCTGGGCGTTTTCAAGTTTAGCAACACCCTCCCAATAAGGTCTCCTTGCTTGCTCAACCCTTTTTTCAATTTCTTGCATTGCTACTCCTACCATATCCTTACCTCCTGGAAATCGTCTGGTATGCTCAGTTACCCGCTCCTCACTCAAGGAGCCAGATGCCAGTACGTATTTCAAAATATTAAACAGATATTCTTTTCTCTTGTCCTCATCAGGCAGCTGCTCAAGCAAGTCAAATATTTCCTGCAACTTTATGTCCAGCTCAGGGAAGTGTATGTACTTAAAAAGCAGGTGAAATATTTCCATAAGGATAGAGGTTTTGAAAGCCTCGTCTCTCATATGGGTTATGTCATGCAGCAAATGCCTGAATTTAGGAACAAAAACCCTGAATGATTCATGGGGTATTTCAAAATAGTCTTCAAATTCGTGGCTGAATGTCCATTCGCTTACACCATGATAAATAATCACAGGGATAACTATAGGCAAGTAGCCGCCGAGCTTATTTCGTCTGTACAGATTCATCCATTTCTGGACCGAATAGTGAAGAGCTTGAAGGCGGGCGTACCTGTCTGGGTAACTTTTATGCTCAAACAGGAAATAGAGATCTGCCATCTGATCGCTATTTTTTAGTTGCACTCTCACAACCACGTCAGTGCGGAACTCTTTAAACTCTTCAGCTACAAACCCGCTGATATCAATTTCTATTACTGACAGATCCAGATATGACTTGATTTCATCTGGTATGTAGTGGTTGATGAAATCCCGGACCAGCTCTTTATCCTGGAAAAAGGTCTTGAAGCCTACATCGTGTGGGGATGGAATTTCAAATGACATAATGGATAGATATCTCAGGGCTTGAAACATTGCAAGAAGATTAAATACCAACTTTTGTCCAAAAGTTGATATTAAGCTTTTTAGATAAAAAATATCCAATAAAATCAGCGTTGTACTTGTAGCCCCCCAACCCCACTACCTTCACTTTGGTAGGTAAACGCAAATTATTATTGACTTAATTTCATTTTAGTTGATATAGCTTGAACCTATGACAAACCATCCACAAAAGGGCAGCTCCATAAAAGTTGAGCCCATAAGAAACCTGGAAGACATCAAAGCCATCAAGCAGTTGCTCCAAAATAAGCCGAGAGACTTGCTGCTGTTTACCATAGGAATCAACAATGGCTTGCGGATCGGAGATATCCTGAAGCTGAAGGTGAAGCAAGTTCAAGGTTTGAGGCCTGGAGAGACACTACGTATCCGTGAGCAGAAGACGGACAAGGACAATATTTTGCTGATCAATAGGTCTGTGCATAGAGCTTTGGAGGACTACCTGGCCGGTGCCGGGCTCGAGCCTGATGACTATCTGTTCAAAAGCAAGAAGGGCAGCAGGGCAATAACTGTAAGTGCAGCCAATAGACTCGTTAAGTCCTGGTGCAAGGCTATTAATCTGAGAGGCAACTACGGGACACATAGCCTGCGTAAGACATTTGGATATATTCAGCGGATCAAGTACGGGGTAGGCTTCGAGGTTCTCTGTAAGCGGTTTAATCATAGCAGCCCTGCGGTCACCATGCGTTACCTGGGTATTGAGGACAAGGAAGTCAATGGGATTTTGATGAATGAGATTTGACTAAAAAGAAGGGCACTCGTGCGTCCCTTCTTTTTTACTCCGGTCATTACCAGAGGATTACCAAGCCACTCAAGACTACAACAGCACACCACAAGGCATAAGCCTGGCGCTTCCAGAAGTAGTGCTTTCGCTCGTGGTAGCTCATTGTGTTCCTCCGAATCTCCTGCCTGAGCTTGGAGCCTATCTTTGAGACTCCGTGTATATCCTGCATATCCCTACCTCCCCAGGGTTAATCGTTATAGTACTCGATCATAACTCCGTACACACCGGATAGTTTGATTATCAGGGCTGCGTACTCTCGGGCCTGCTGTTCGGTCTTGAAGCTTCTTTCTGACTCAGACACATCTGCGCCCAGGAATTTGCCCAGTTTGATAACGCTCCACATGGTTATTTCCTCCTGCAGCTGTCAGGTCCGAAGGCGTCCCAGAGGCAGGATATAACTGTAGCGATAAACTGAATGACCATCTCGTTTCCTCCATTATTGTGACTGCGCATGTCTTTGCTCCTTATTTATGTCTGTTGAAGTTTTATGATCAGCTCAGAGGCGTCTTGGGCGCTGAGCCTGGACACTTCCTTGCTGAAGTACTCTTTTGATACCTGGTCCAGTTCTTGGTGGCTGTAGCCTTTTATCCTGCCCAGGTTGGATATGGCTCTTCTTTGGGCTTCTGTAATTGCTGGTAGGGTATTGCCGTTGCCATTACCATTACCACTATGATGGTTGGGATATTCTTCACCTGACAGTTCCTCCAGGGCTGTGATTCCGATATTCGTAATATCTCGAAGTACTCTGGCTTTTGCTCTTGTGCTGGCCATTCTGATTAAGTGGGCGGCTACCATCTTATTGGTATTTCGGGGAGAGGCGTCGCCTAAGTCTGAGAATACCTTGCCTCCTGTAGTGACTGCTGTAGCGAGGCAGATAGCCTGTAAACCATTGTCCTCTGTAGGCATCTGTAAGGGCTGGACCTCAAGCTTTACCAGGCCTTGCTGATGCGCAAGGTCCAATAGTCCAGCGTACGTTACAAAATCCTTCCCCTTCAGGTTGATCATAAAGCGCTCGTCCAGCTTGGGAAGCTGGGGCTTTCTGATTTCTGGCAAATTAGTCTGTTGAAGCATATGTTTCTCCTTTATGGTTGTGTGGTTAAGAGTTGTTCAAACAGGTTAAAGGCCTTATGGGGCAAGCCTTTAACGTCCTTCACGATCTCATAGATTGGGAATATTTCCGGATAGGCAACATCTTCAATCCCCAGGCACACCACTTCTATAGCCAGGTCTATAGCCTCTTTGATGGCTATCTCTGCCTCTACTCTGCTGTCTGGCTCACCATCAGTTATGATCAGCAGTATTTTTCTGGACTCAGTAAGTTCCCATAACCTGCTTGCAGCAAGTCTTACAGCCGGGGCCAGAGGTGTGCTGCCTTTGGGTTTGGCAGGGTAGAGTATTTTATTTCCCTGCCTTCTTATCTCAGCTACAGGGACTGTTTCTGAGCCTCCACTGAGGTGGTAAGGGTACACTGCCGGGAATATACTTAGGGCCAGATTGATGCCTCTGACATAAGATAGAGATCTGAGTAGAGCCAGGGTTGTATTCTTGGCTATCTCGAATCTGTAATAGTTACGCATTGAGGATGAGTTATCCAAAAGGATATGCACTGCAGTATTTACCTGTTTAACTGGAGACCTGCGCAAGAATAGCCGGGGCTCACCAGTCCTTATCTTGTGCACCTGGTTACGGGCTATCCTGTTACCGGATAAGCCGGGTCTGGAATGGTCCAGCACCTGGGCCTGAAGGAGACCCCGCAGATTTGCCGATAATTTGGAAACAAGCTTTGAGGGGGCTTTGATCTCTTGCGGCGTATAGCCAAAATCCCGAATGACCTTTTCTTTTGCCGGTATAGCAACAGCACGGCTAATCCTTTCCTGTGATTCTTTTTCCAGCGCCAGGTTTTTCAGTTGGGTTCCAATGTCCTGTTGCTCTTCTGTGGAGTTCAGAGCCTCTTTTATGGCTTGTATGGTGTCTGTGGCACGAGATGCAGGCCCTTCGCTGTATAGCTCTGAGTTGCCAGGTTGATCATCGAGGTTCTCTGTATTTTCTGAATTACTGGAATCTATGTATCTTTTTTCAGAATTAGTGGAATCCTGAGTGCCGGATCTATCAGACTCAGACTCAGGCTTGGAATCTTTCTGTTCAGAACTGTCGGGCTTGGGTTGTCTCTCCTTCTGCTTCTGTAAGTGCTTAGAAAGGAGTTGCAGCAGGTCTTCAACCATCTCAGATACATCTTCAGGGCTTTGTACCCTGGAGTAAGGCAGAACAATATCCAGCATATCCTTTTGTAGTTCTGAGCCGAAGGCACTCTGGAATACCTGGTCTGCCTTTTGTTCAAGGTCATTCAGTACCGTCTGTTTCAGGTGCTGGGTTCTTAATAGCAGAACCAGATATCCGCAGATTATACCTGCAGGGTGATCACCGGGCTTGACCTCAAATATTCCAGGTTCAGCTGTAAGCAGCTCAGTTATTAATTTCAGGTGATTAGTGGCCATGCCCGGATAGAGCTCAGACATCCTTTGTTCTATGCGGATATCTTCCAGGATATTCCATAAGGACTTGTGCAGAGCTGTCTTTTTGGGGATGGTCCCAAAGTCCGTTAATCTGACATGCCCAATTTCGTGATCCAGATAGCCACGGACTATCCACGAATTCTCCTTACTTGTAAGGGGCAGGATAATGGTTTTACCATCTGTGGCTGCTGTGCTGGAATTATCGAATTTTACATCCACTTTATTCTTTCTTGCCAGCGTTGTAGCCAGCGATATCATCTGGGGAGGTGAGAGCATTATGTTGTACTCCTTTAAAACCAGGCCTCTGGGAGTCTGGGTTGATTGTGTGGGATTGGTGGTAGGGTAGTAGTCTTTTGTGGAGCGTCGTACTTGAACTGATAATCCTTGCCACTTCTTGCTGCCTCAAGGATATCCTTCAATATACCCGGATTCTTAAGCTGGATGAGTAGGCGTATAAGCCGGAATAACCCATGGCCCTCCAAGGCTCCGCCAGTATCTCGCTCGTCCATAATTTTAGACAGTTCCAATTCTATCGTAGTCACACCCGGCTGCACAAAAGCCAGCCCCTGCAGCTTACCCTGCAGCCGCTCTATACGGTTCAGATTTTTCGGGGTAGCTCGCTCCCTGCCTCTAATACTTTCATATACATCACTGGAGATCTGACTTATTTCGTGTAGCACACTGCCAGTCAGGTCCTGGGCTACCTGTTCCGATGCAGACATCTTAAAGCTCCTCCAGGTAAAGCTGAATTTCTTTTCCACACTTTCCGGGGTTTCAAGGTAGGGGGCGATTATCCGGGACCATTTTTTATTTTGCTCCAGCCACTCTGTCTGATCCTTATCGAAGCGGGACAGAAACTGAGCTTTCTCTTGTATGAATTCTGTTGCGAACTCTTTTAAGGCACTTTCTACTTCTGTCTTTCTGGCTTCTGGAATGATCCAGATCTTTCCCGAGTACAGAGAAACAGCTACGGACTCAAGATAGGTTAAGGTTTTGGTACGGACCTGCTGGATGGGCTTGAACTTCTCCTTGGCATGGATCCTTTTAGATCCCAGAGAAATAAGATCCTCCGGGGGGAGCTCCACGTCTTTGAAGTCCTCTGCCTTGAGGTTCTTGGAGCCACTCCACAGTTTAATATCGAGTATCAAGCCTACTGAATTTTCAAATATTTGATCTTTCATTGCTATAACTCCTGATTGAATATTCTTTGATAGATTTCAGAGATAACAGGCCTTCCGTCTTCGCTGCACTTGTTTAACAGCACGTATTTTAGAGCCTCGGAAAGAGGGTTGTTTATTCTGGGGACTTTCTGGAAAAACAGTGCAGCCTTAGCCCATTCCCTGATCTCTCTTGTAGACATTGTGTCTGGAATGTGGGCCTCTTCAGACTTATGCGCTTGACGCACTTCAGCAGCAAAACTCACCATCTGCTTCGCTATCTCTTTGTTGCCGGTAATACCCTCTACTATCTGGGTCTCAACTTCCGGTTCAGGGTAATCCACTTTGAAGGTCCACTGCAGTCTATTCATGAAGGCCCGGGACATCTTCAGAGTACCGGAATAGCCATTGGCCTCGCCATCGCCGTGTCCGGTAGTGTTTGCAGTCGCTACAAGCCTGAAGTCCTTGTGTGGTTTTATCACTTCAGCATTATTGGCAGACAGGACCAGGGGGCGGCCATCCAATACAGAGTTCAGGGCCACCAAAGTAGAAGGGTCCACCAGGTCAATCTCATCGAATAAGAAGATACCTCCTGCTTTCATAGCCATGGGTAGTGGACCATACTCGTAAGTGAAGCCGCCTTTATCATTGGGTACATACTGACCAGCAAGGTCCAGCCATTCCAAGCGGTTGTGGCCGACAATGGGGAATACAGGAATGTTGCTGCGGGCTGCTACTTCGTTCACTAAGCTTGATTTACCGCTGCCTGTGGGGCCTGAGATCAAGGAGCTCAGGCCACCGAATTGCAGCCAGCCAAGGAAATCTGCAGTTGTTTCGGGTCTGAACTGGTAGTCTGTTTTGTTGGGGACATAGTTTTGAAAGTCATGTTTATCCCTTACGGACCATTGAATATCCGGGAACGAAGGATGAAATAATTCTTTCACTGTAGGCATTTTGATTCTCCTTTGAATGTTTTAAGAGTAAGCGCACAAGGTACAAACCACCTTTTTTGTGCCCTGATAGATTACAAAGTCGTTAGTCAGGAAGCAGCCGGGCCTGATTGAGAGATGATGCCCACAGTCAAGCTTGAACTTCTTCCCAATGCTTGAGTTGAATATTGAGATTAGGTCCTCTGAATTTTGGACGTACTTATGCCTCTGCGCCTTTGTCATGGGAGCCTCCTTATTGGTTATTGCGTTGTATGGTAGGGGATTACTTTGCAGAGATGTGCTTGATGTCCAGCACTGGGTATGTAGACTTGGACTGATACTTTGAGATGTCCTGGCCTAATTCCTTGAGAAGAAAAGCTATGGCCTTGTTATCTGTTGAGGTTCTTGACCTCTGGCTTAGGGAGATACGGAAATCCCCAGCCTGGTACTTACCGGGGGAGAGCGCTCCCAGAATAGCTGTTCTTAACCGGGATTTATCCTTAGCTGCTTCTTTTTCCACCATACCTGCACTATGATACTCAGCTATCAGCGGGGTTACCTCTTCAGGCAAGGTGTTTCCTTCAAAAGCAGGGCAGTCACTTAAATACTCACATACGCAACACAAGGCAGAGGGTTCTGTTTCGGGCTGAGATGCTTCAGATCTCAGAGATTCCCAGAGGTTTATAGCCCTGCCAATTATCTCATCCGCAGCTGCTTCGTTCAACGTGTAGGGTTCAGTGAGGTTCAGGGTTCCTTCAGCGATGTCCATGGTCAGGATATAGCCCCTCGGGGATGTTCCTTGTATTTCTTTGTACAGATACATCTGGGTCTGGAGTTGCATTTCCCATGACTTCTGGATGGCTGGCAGGCTGGTGGTTTTAACTTCCAGAATCGTGTTATCCGGGAATACAAAATCCAGGTGAGCTGTGAGGGGCAGAGAACTCAGCTGGGTACTGCACTTGGGACAGTGCCGAGTGTTTTGCCCATACCAGTGGCATAGAGGACAATAAGATGCCACATATTCAAGCGCCATCTGCCTCTCATGCTGAAAGGCATGCAGAGCTTCTGAAATTATGTCCTCCGCAATATGTCCTCTCTTGAATCTTATCAGAGACTGCAAGGTATGTGGTTGCGGGTTAGTTTTGCCTTTAACTACTTTACGTGGGCACTGGGCGATATCACTGGCTCCAATGTAGAGCCTTCGATCTCCCAAAGTTGCTTCTGTTTCAAGGATCTGGGCTGTTTGTAAGCCCGTATGGAAGGTTTGTAGGTTCAGCATGTTATACCTCCAATATTCTTGGGTCATGCAGCTCTTGGGCTGCTTGTTCTGCGCCCTCTCTGGTTTCAAAGATGATCGGGATTCCATCTTCATCAATTACGATGCAGGGGAAGGATAAGTCGAATAATTCGAGTACAATGAACATAATAAAATACCTCCTGTTAAACGTTATATATTTCTATCCATTTAACTCTTTTAACATATTCGAGGTTCATTTTCGAAAATAAAGGACTTTTAGTGCATAAACAGGGGAAAATGGTGTAAAATGGGGATTTTTAGCGGATGGAGGGTTTCTGTGGGGACGAAAAAGAGGAAGTGACTGGTTTTTTTTTGTAGGGAAGAGGGGAGATAAAGGCAGTAGAAAAAAAAAGGGAGGCCGAAGCCCCCCTATACTAACTTTTTTTGTACTCCGTGTATTATTCCTTCAGTTCTAATCTTTGGATATACTCCAGGGCTCGGCCTGTTAGGTGTTCTTTATAGTACTGATAAAATTTTGGTTCATATGGGGGTCCATTGTCTCCAATACCCTTTAGCATGTGGAACTCCTCCAATACTTTTTCGGGGTCAACAAAAAATCCCATGTTAATTAATCTCCGATTTTTTTAGTTAAAGTTTTTAGATCGCGGATCAGTCCGTGCAAGGCCTTCCTTTTCTTGATTTCTTTTTGGGTAAAAAAGCCATGCTTGACAGCATTTTTATTACCTTTAGGAGGGCCTTTCGGTGTGTCACTTGTTTTATTCATTTTTTACCCCCCCCTGGGATACACAGCCCACTATTGCCTGACCGCCGGCGTTTACGTGGACGTGCTCGACCTTAACACTTTGATGAACTTTCCTCCTAGAGCGCTCCAACACATCCAAAGAATTTGCAAAAGTGCGCATAAGTTTTTCTGCCATCTTCAGCCTGGCAATTTCGACTTCGTGAATCGTGCTGTTTTTTGCCCCCGCGAACATCTCCATTGCGTGCGCATGTGCAGCCGCCATCTGGGATATAATCATGGCTTCCAAAGGGTTACGCGGTGCGGTTTCTGTAAAAAAAGCAGCTGTTATTTCGGGTGATTCTTGGTTTTTTGGCGTGGACGCTTTATAGGCCTGTTGGAGAAGGGCGGCACCCAGGTTATTGTCCTGAGTGCCCATGATATTTTTTTCTGAAACTAAGTCAGACACGGTGAAACCTCCTGCTGTTTGTGTACTGTAGTATCTGCTATGAGGGCCTCTGGCATGATTTCGGATATTATAGTTGCCAGGAGATTCGCGGATTCTTCAGAAAATAACACGGCCAGACCCTCCTGGAAATACCTGAACTCGGCTTCTAATCCTTCAGCACGGCGGTCATGGCTTAAGTTTTTCCAAAAGAGATCAAAGCGTTTCAAATTTTCGTTGTCTATGTAGAGTATGTACCCCGATGCAATCAGAGCTCCGGATTCATGCTGAGTAGTTTTTCTGGATACTTCCGCGATTTCCCTGAGAGTAAGTTCCTGAAATAAAACATCATATGTATTTTTTGGGGGTGTTTTCAGTTTTTTTATGTCCTCTTCGAATATATCACACAACCAACTGTACTCGGGGTATTTCTTTCGTAGTGCTTTGGCTTGTATGTGATGGCCTTCTAGAACATAAGGCCTCAGGGTATGATCAGATCGGATCTGTTTTGCCGCTGATTTGTCAATATAGGTAAGTGGAGCAAAAACTTCTTCAGGATTGGAAGCCCAATATTCGATGGGCTGGTTTTGGTTATAGTGACCTGGAAGGGCACTATTAAAATCACATTGCAATGTTGTTAAAAATGGCATTTGTATTCTCCTTAATATTATTTTTTGTTAGTATAGTCTAGCCTGCCTGGATTGTGTCCACCCTTGAAAAAATGGGTGGACCTGGTTTAACGTAGAACTGGCGTGGCCTGGTCCACCCGGTCCACCCTGTCCAGGGTGTTTGAGAGAAAATAAAAAAAGCGTGGTAAATCTTTTTTTCAACATAGTTCCTCTTCCTCTAATTTACTTTTACTTATATAGGGTAGACAGGGTGGACCGGGTGGACCAGGCCACGCCACTCATGGGCTAAGCCCGGTCCACCCTTCTGAGCCAAGGGTGGACCACCTGGACCAAACCTAGAAAAATAGTACAATAGGTTCATTGTTCTGTTTTTGATCCATCTCGTTTATCTCTGGTTTTTCTTCAACGGGCTCATCCCAATCAACCGGCATTTTGACCATATCCTCAAACATTTTACGGCATACATCCAGCTTAGGAACAATAAACGCGGATTCTCTTTTAATTCCAGACCGCATTTTGGTCGTGCTGAGTCCAGGACATATTGTCAGTAGTTCCTTACAAAGTTGATCCTTAGATTTTTTATATCGTACGTTTGTCTTGTTGCAGAATGCATGATAGTCCTTTTCAAGCTGACTTTTCAAAACCCGGTCTATCCAACGGTTGCAGGTAGGTTCATCATTTAAAAAATTACCGCTTTTTTCGGGTAAGACTCCGTCATTTAGCTTCTCATGCCAGTACAGTTCTACAGGGTCCATGCTACTGAGGATCTGACCGAACAAGGCTGATGTTCTTGGTACCTGGCGCAGGTCAATGTCAGAAATATCCAGGTTAAGGAGATCATACATCATAGCTTCCAAACCTCCGTTTTCCATCTGCTCATAAATTGCTTTAAAGTATTCTTTATTTCCAGCGCGTTTATTTGAAACATCCAGAACTAAAAAGCGCCTGGCGTCTTTTCCCGCAGGTACAACCCACTTATTATTTGATGCGATCATAATATTCATGTGATTTGCTACGGTGATGGCATCCTTTCCTTTGGCCTCGATAACCTGGTGCTCTTCTGTGATCATGGCCTTTAATGCCCCTTCAGCAGCCTTATCTCCGCCCCATATACCTTCATCTACAAAAAGTAAGATCACATCCTTCTGGTGGTTATTGAAGTTCCCGGTAACCTGGTTGGGTTTTGTAACCTGGAGAAAATGTGCCCCAAAGGCCTTCCCGAAGAACTTCACGAACATACTTTTACCAATCCCCTCACCCCCTTTTAAGACAATACAGGTCCCGGGTTTCTTCCCGCCGGGGTCCTGGTAAATCCTGGCGCACCAGGCCATAAGGTAATCAAAGATTTTCTCATTCCCACAGCAGATTACGTCCAGCACATGCTGCCGGAGTAAGCTCCAGTCACCTTTTTGTGGCTTTACGGTCATCCCCTGATAAAGGTTAAAAAACTCAGACCCTGATTTTTCAGAGGGGTCAAATACTACACCATCGTACTGTCTCCGGTGCTCCCATTTGAGCCACTCATTCGCCAGGGGTTTTTTCTCCCACTCGCCCATTTTATTTTTGTGCATTACATGCTTGTTGGCCAAATAGGTTTTGAAGTCACCAGATTTGAGAAACGCCTGCCTTTTGTATCCCTCATGGTCCTTGTACTCTTTCATAATCCAGACCTTAGAGCCCATTAGAACTACGGCAAACTGGTCATTAACTTCAGCTAATAGGTCTTTGTTTTTCTGTTTCTTTATTTTACCTGCTACAAGATAGAATTTTCTGCCCCCATGAGCGTGACTATATATAATTGGCGCGCCCTCTTTAAGGCTAACCCAGGCAACCTGGCTGTTGCCATTATAGTCGGGTTCAAGGGGGTCACAGCAGTATCTCCCGTCGTAAGTATCTGGTTTATTTAGCAGTTCCTCTACAGTTACCTTTTTTCCATCGGAAAGAGTAATGACATGACCTGCTTCCAACTCAGAATCATCCAGGGCTCTGACCACTCTTTTCCTTATGTTTTCAACCACTTCAGGGTTCTTGAGTCCGTCTTCTCCGGCTTCTTCGAGGATCTTCGCTCCAATGTAAGTTTCTCGCACATCTTCAGCTTCAGGCCTGGCGTTCCCTTTGGCCTCTGCAACCAATTTTTCGTACTTAGCTTCTTCTTCCGGGCTTAGATCAAGTAAAGCGGCTGCTGTATCAAGAAAATCACAATCCGCATTAAAAACAACGGGATCAGGCCTGCGCTGTTCCAGAGGCGCCACGCAGTTAGACCCCGCACAAAAGTCCAGCCTTTCTGGCTGCCAGACCGCACCATCAACCAGGGTCCGCACCAGCAGTGCGCCCGACTTGCTGATCTCAATGTGGCCGTGACCATCCAGCCATAGTTTTTTAAGCAGAACAGCACCGGCCCGGGGAATATCCGCAGCATTTTTTACAACGACCAGAATGCGTAACCCCTTTATACCTATTAACTTTTCTTCTGTTTCAGAGTTAAAAATATTGGATGAGGAAGAGCTAAAAGAAACGTGTGGAGCTCTACCGAGTGCAGGGCACACCTTGTATAACTTGGCAAGAACTTCTTCCGGATCAAGCCGCTCCGCCCCTTTTGGGCAGTCAACATCCAGCATGAAAACTCCTGCCCCCATTGGATACTGGAAATTATCTCGGCACCTCTCTATCACGGGTTTTGCATCTTTTCGGCGCTGTGGATTCTTGCAACTAGCGTGAATTTTCTGGTGGGTTCTTGTAGTGATAGACTGAGAGGATGATGACAAAATTGCGGTATCGTGCTCCTTAGGTACACCATATGCCAGGCATTTATCCGTCCCCAGGCTCATAACCAGATCAGCCAGTTCCTCAACATTATTAACTTCAACCCGTTCCACAAAACCTTTAACCAACTGCCCGCCAGAAACCTTATTAAGCCTTTTTTCGGAATCCAGCATAAAAGTTTTGGTCAACAGTTTTGGTTTTTCTCCGGAAATTACCGACAAGCTAATTTTTTCAGATTGTTTCGACATTTTTATATTAGTCCTCCTTCTTTACCCGTTTATTAGAGTGCTCTGCTTGTTTTTCAAAAAATTTTTCCAGTGCCAACCGAACCAGTCTCGACGCGCTGGATCTTTCCTGCTCAGCAGCCTTAACCAGCCGCTGATCCATATCCGGCGTCATGTAAATCGTTCGGAATGTTTTGGTCGCCATGTATAAACTCCTGTTATGATTTAGGATACCAGCTTTGCCTCCCATAAAAACGGGCACGCCCTATGCGTACCCGTTCAACGGGAAACAATCTGATGTAAAATGCTTATTAAGAGTATACCGGTGCAGATTTTGTTTTTTAAATCAGAAACAGATTTTTTTTGATGGTCAGTGTGTAAGGGCTTGTAATAATGAAGAATAAATTTTTACCTGGGGCAGTGGTGAGGGGCTGGGATAGGGTGATGGCCTGCACTTCATTACAGGATGTAGAAACTCTGGTGTCGGTTAAAACTACGTCAGCTGAGGTCCCTGCAAGAATTCGGGTGGTAGTGGGCACATATAATTTTTAAACCCAATAATGTTGTGGTTCACAAAAGGGGGTAGACAGTATCTACACATTGTGCTGCTTGTGTAGTGGTACCGATTCTTTCAGCATCCTTCAGAAAAACATTGTCTTCCCGGGAAGCACTCTGTTTACTAATTAGAGTGGCTTTGTGGAGAGAGGGGTCGTATACTATACGGACCCTTGGGTCCTTATTTATTATGACAAGCTTTAAGCTGGTAGGTTATAATGCCTGAGATTAGTCTGACTTGTATTTTGAATGACTCCCTTAAAATAAACCCGAGGGGGAGCACAGTATGCCCTCCCTCTTGGGTTGAACTTCAACTCTTCACCACCAGATTCCTGATAGTCCCCCGATGCCGCCCTGTACTTCCCCGAAGTGTAGGCACACCAGCCTGGTCCAGTATCTCTCCAGCTCGCCGTAAGACACACCCGGGTTTCGCTCTGCTTGAACCCACTGTACAACGAATCGTTTCAATCAGCCTTCCCCCATACATCAGGTTCAGAAAAACTTTATATTTGGATTTCCTCACTGATGGTAAGGGAATTTTTTGATTATCCCCTATATCTAATTGACATACTGGATTTTCCCTGAGTTAAACGTAGGGTATTACCTTTGATTTTTTCTAATGCACATACTCTTGGGAAAAGAACCTCTCAATTTGAGAGATTACCACGCATATTCTACATAAAAATCTTAACCACCTGTTTTTATTGAATCCATGCATATTATATACACTTGAGGAATAGAGGCTATTAAGTTTTTGACAATGTAAGGAGATTTATGGAGAATATGTGACCTCTGACATCTAAAAAAAAAAAACGTTTTACCTGTAATATTGCGTGTCCGCGAACCTCAAATACTCCTCTGGTATCTGAATGGGAAGTACCTGCTGCGAAATAAAGAGTCACCTGCTTTCGAAATCGCAAATGTATAAGGTTCAGAAATCGGATTTTTAAGAAATACTTTTTTGAAAATGGTGTTGCTAATTCTATACCAGCTTGGTAAAGATTGTGTTACTCAATATTTTTTAATGACATGATCAGCATCCTTGACCATTTTGGTAGAAAAACATACGTATTACGAATTCGTGTTACTTTAGCTTAATAATGCACTTTTTTAGTAGGGTATTTTTTGGTTAAAGCGTTGCTGGGCGTGGGAATCTGGGGACTTCACCGTTGTGACAATGGTGAAGTATGAGCGAAAAATTCAATTATTTCACGGTAGCACGGTATAAAACTTTAGTGAAACTCAGAGACACTTTTTTGTTCAATAAAGGTATAAGTACTTGTTTTTATTAGGTAAAGGTACTTAAAATTATATCATACCAGAATGACAATTTTTAGGGTGATTGTCAAAACGGTGAAGTTTAAGGGCTTAAGCTATGAGGTATATAGGTTCTATATTTAAAGTAGCTGGAATATTCAGGTAAAGACTTCACCAGAATGACAATTTTAGTGTTTATCAGTAAGTAGATAAGTTGTTATTATTGCACACTTTATTGAAAATTAGTGCTCAAATTGTCAAACTGGTAACATTTACACCCACCCTAGGTACCCTTATGGAAAAAGTATAATTTCCCAGTGTGTGTTACTGGGGTGTGTGTTACTTTTTTGGTTAGTAGTTTTTACTTGTTTGCATATATTTTTTTCTTTTATTGTTTCTTCCGCGATTGCTGCAAATAATAAATAAATAAAAATTATTATTATTATATAATATATTATATATACTATATAAACTATTGAAATATATAAGGAAAAAAGTAACACGATTTTAAAGTCGTTGGTATTACTTGGCTAACAGGAAATATAGTAGAAAATATAGGAAAAATAACGATAAAAACATAAAATAAACATAATAATAAAAATAACGTTTTTACATAAGGGACCCTAGGGTGGGTGTAAAGGTCACCAGTTTGACAATTTGCATTACAAAACACCTCTATTAATAATAATATCAAGGGTTTAGTCTACTTAGTAAAATGCCGAAAATTGTCATTCTGGTGAAGTCTTTTTGGGATTTGGAGGTTTTTTTGGGAAGCGGAAGGCAGGGTGACTCTATGTTAAAGGGGCAAACTTCACCGTTTTGACAATGGCCTTAAAAATTGTCATTCTGGTGAAGTCTAAGTGAAGTACCCATTTCTTAATAAATACAGGTATTTAACCTCATTTTGAAGGAAAAAAATTTGCTGAGTTTTACTAAAGTTTTATGGCATAACTATTTATTTTGTTTATCTTTTTTTTACCGACTTCACCGTTGTGACAATGGTGAAGTCGGGCTAAGTTACTAATATAATTAACGAAATCCGGATAATTTCATACTAAGATAGTACGAGATTACTAATTTTTACACCTAATTCTATAAATCGTGTTACTATCCGTATAACTTTTTAATATTCGTGTTACGGTTGTCAAACTGGTGAAGTCGGGCCCAAATCCATCACTCTTTTTACCTTTGAATTTACTTTTTTTGGATTCGGGCCTGAAAGAGTCTCCCAGATGTACATCTGGTTTATAAACTCATCCTTTTCAACCAGGGTTCTTTTGTTGTTCAGCATGTCCCAATAAGTGAAGTCCAGCTCATACTGTTTCCTTCAGGTGGTCACCTTACCGTGGAATACGCAACAGCTTCAAGGCTAGGCCAGACTGCTCGTTTTCGATCCTCTTCAGGTTAACCAGGCGTCCATTAAAAGTCATAGGTTTCTCACCATCACGTTCTATGGTAATTTTCGTAATTCATTAAAGCGTGTAGAGGGGGAAGGAGCTGCCATCATTAGTAATGACGTCAGCCCCGGCTTAGAAAGTATTGATGTATTGCTGGGATGACCGTCAACTCGACGGTTATCTTACAAGGGGTCCGTATCCAAATACGAACCCCTCGGCCTGCTTCTGTAGAATTACTTCACCACCAGATTCCTGATGGTGCCCCGGTTCCACCCAACCTTCCCAGACAGAGTAGGAATCCCAGCATTATCCAGCATTTCGGCCAGCTCCCCGTAAGACACTGAAGGATTACGCTCCCGCTCTGCAGTTATCCATTGCACAACGGAAAGCTTATCCGGCTTCCCGTCAGAAATGGATGCCTTTACAAATTCTATGGTGGCGTGCTGCAACACAGGCTCAGGCTTTTCCAGTTTTACCTGCATTGCCTTCAGGTCCAGATCTACCAGTACTGGGTTGGCTGCTGGTGTAGCTCCCAGTTCTTTCTCCAGGTGGGCCAGCCTTGCGTGTAAGTCTTTGTACTCCAGTTGCAATTCTGTGATTGCTTTGTACATTTGTGTGATGGCTCCGTTTATCTGGGCGGTGAGGTCTGAAGAAATTAAAAAGTGGATACTATCCACTCTTTCAATAATATCAGCTACTTTGGCTTCAATTTTCTCTTCCATCCACACTTGTTTGTGGAGAGTGCGTTGTGCCCGGTACTGTCCAAGATATTTCCCGGGTTACAGCCATATGCTGAATGATATTCTCAGGCCTATGGTGAGTCGTGTGGCAATATTAAAATTGTTGCTTAAAATCCTGATTTTTGGCAGTGTTGGTGTGTGTATTGAGCATAATCTGAAACCACTCCCCTACAAAAAACAGGAAAGCATACATGATAACCGGTGAACTCAAGTCCAAAATTGACCGCATCTGGGATACTATGTGGTCTGGTGGAATTTCCAATCCTTTGTCTGTTATTGAACAGTTGACTTATCTGCTGTTTATCAAGCGCTTAGATGAGCTTCATACTCTCAAGGAACGCCAGGCCTCCCGAACAGGCAAGCCCATTGAAAGGCCTATTTTCAAGGATAACCAGGAAAATCTTCGCTGGTCCCGGTTCAAGGAAACCGCACCGGAGCAAATGTTTGAGACTGTGCGGGATGAAGTTTTTCCCTTCATCAAGAATCTGAACAACAATGGGAATTCCACATACACCCATCACATGAAGGACGCCTTGTTCCTCATGCCTACTCCCAGGGTTCTGGCCAGTGTCGTGGATCAGTTAGACAGCATTGAAATGACGGACAGCGATACCAAGGGTGATCTGTACGAATATATGCTGGGAAAAATTGCCAGTGCAGGGCAGAACGGGCAGTTCCGTACACCCCGCCATATCATCAAGCTCATGGTGGATATGACTGCTCCCTCTCCCAAAGATATTATTTGCGATCCAGCCTGCGGTACTGCGGGTTTTCTTATTTCAGCCTCAGAATACCTGGTTAAAAACCACAGCGACCTAATCTACAAAGACCCGGAAAGCCGCCGGAAATTCAATGAAGGCACGTTTCACGGGTATGATTTTGATACCACAATGCTCAGGATCGGTAGCATGAATATGCTTCTGCATGGCGTGGAAAATCCGGATATCAGATATAAGGATTCCTTAGCTCAGGCTGATGAACTGGATGAGGAGAAATATACTCTGGTCCTGGCTAATCCACCCTTTGCCGGAAGTCTGGATTTTGAATCTACGGCCAAGGATCTGCTGCAGGTTGTAAAGACCAAGAAAACAGAGCTGTTATTTCTGACACTTTTTCTGCGCCTGCTTCAGACCGGAGGCAGGGCTGCTGTTATTGTTCCGGATGGGGTGTTATTCGGCTCATCCAATGCGCACAAGACCCTGCGTAAAATTCTGGTGGAAGATCAGAAGCTTGATGCCATTATCTCCATGCCTTCTGGTGTATTTAAGCCTTATGCCGGGGTATCTACAGCCATACTGCTGTTTACCAGGACCAATTCCGGCGGGACAGATAATGTCTGGTTTTATGATATGCAGAACGATGGCTTCTCCTTAGATGATAAACGCACTCCCCAGCCGGATAAGAGTGATCTGTCTGACATTATGACCAGGTGGCAGAACCTTGAGGCTGAAACAGAGCGAAAACGCACGGATAAAAGTTTTCTGGTTCCCAAGGCAGAGATAGCCTCCAATGATTATGATTTGTCCATCAACAGATATAAGGAGATTGAATACGAGGAAGTGGATTATGACCCACCCAGGGTGATTCTGGAGCGGCTGGCTGAGCTGGATGATGAGATTTTTCAGGGACGGAAGGAACTGGAAGGGATGTTGGGATGAAGACAGTATCTCTTGACGAAATTTGTGACATTCAAATTGGAAAAACTCCATCACGATCAAATCCAGATTATTGGTATGGCAATCTCCCATGGGTTACGATTAGCGATATGAGTACTTTTCGTTTTGTGTGTGAGACCAAGGAAAAAATCTCTGAAAAAGGCGCAAAAGAAAGTGGATCAAAGATGATAATGAGGGGCACACTCCTGTTAAGCTTCAAATTATCTTTAGGAAAACGAGCTTTTGCAGCTTGCGACTTATACACTAACGAGGCTATTGCTGCATTAAAGATCAATAATATTGCTCGAGTGGAACCTCACTACCTATACTGGGCTCTTGGCAATGTTGATTATTTTTTATTTGTGGATCGTGCGGCAAAGGGTAAGACATTAAACAAGGCGAAATTAAAAAAAATAGAAATCCCCCTCCCCCCTCTCTCCGAACAAAAAAGAATCGCCAAAATCCTGGATGCAGCTGATGCCCTAAGGGCCAAGCGCCGTGAGTCCCTTACCTTGCTGGATGACCTCACTCAGTCCATTTTCCTGGATATGTTTGGAGATCCGGTGACTAATCCCATGGGGTGGGGCCCTCTAAGGCTTAAAGAAGTCGGTGAAGTAAAGACTGGAGGTACGCCTCCATCTAAGCTTGAAGGTATGTTTAACGGGGATATTCCTTTTATAACGCCCGGAGATCTGCGCGAAACGTGGTCCAATAGCGTGAGGACAGTCACTGAAGAAGGTGCTAAAAAATCGAGAACAGTACAAAGGGGAGCTACCTTGGTTTGTTGTATAGGAGCGACAATTGGTAAAATGGGAAAATCATTAAAGCTTTCTGCATTCAATCAGCAGATCAATGCAGTGTCATGGGGTACAAAGGTTGATAACAATTTTGGCTTTGAATTGATGAAGTTCTTCAAGCAAAAGATCGCAAAGGACGGAGCATCTACAACACTACCAATACTGAAAAAGAGTAAGTTTGAAAATATTTTAGTTCCAATCCCACCCCTCGACCTCCAGCAGCGCTTCGCATCAACAGTCGAGTCCATTGAGAAGCAAAAGGAAAGGCTAAAGGCCCAGCTATCCCAGATGGATACCTTGTTTGCATCATTTCAGCAGAGGGCTTTTAACGGGGAGTTGTAGCCATGAGTAATTTCGCCTTCCTGCCCGGTAAGTTCAAAGCTATTGCAGATTCAGCATGCAAGGCAGAAGGCCATATTTTGAGTGATCCCAGGGCAGCCTGCTTTCATGCCCGTTTTGCCTTAGAGGCTGCAACCCACTGGCTTTACCGCCACGATAACAGCCTGAACATGCCTTATGATCAAAAGCTTGGGGCTTTGCTGCATGAGCCAAGTTTTCAGAATCTTCTGCCTGAAGCTGTGTTTCAAAAAGCCAGAGTGATCCTCAAGATGGGAAATCTGGCAGTCCATAATCCAAGGCCGGTAAGTGAGCGGGATGCTCTTCAGGTAGTGCGTGAACTGCACCATTTATGCTACTGGCTTTGCCGTACATACTCCCCTGATACCGGAATAGACAATGTGATCTGGGATATGGATATCATCCCAAGACCTGTTGACAGGGCTGAAGTTGTCCCGCGCAAAAAGCTGCTGGAACTGGAAGAGCAGCTGATTCAAAAAAACAAGGATAACCTGAAGCAGCAAAAAGAGCGCGATGCCTTGGATGCACAGATCCAGGCTTTGCGCGATGAGCTGACTGTAGTTAAGGCCAGGGCCGAGCAGCAGACTGATCCCCATGATTATACCGAAGCCCAGACCCGCCATTATCTGATTGATGTAGAACTTAAGCGTGCGGGATGGTCCTTGGATGGGCCCAGGGACAGGGAATACAAGTTATCTGGGATGCCCAACCCCAAAGGCTTTGGATATGCTGATTATGTACTCTGGGGTGATGATGGCAAGCCCCTTGCCGTTGTAGAAGCCAAGAAATCCACTATTAATCCTGATACAGGTAAACAGCAGGCCAAGCTGTACGCAGACTGCTTAGAAAACATGCACGGGCAGAGGCCGGTAATTTTTTATACCAATGGGTACCACACCTGGATCTGGGATGATTTAACTTATCCCTCCAGACAGGTAACAGGGTTTTACAAAAAAGATGAATTGACCCGGCTCATAACAAGACGCAAGCAACGCACTTCCCTTGATGTATCCCAGATCAAAGAAGCCATAGCCGGGCGCTATTATCAGAAAAGATCTATTGGCAGCATTTTCAAACAGC
The DNA here is from genome assembly GCF_000934755.1 of Desulfonatronovibrio magnus. Taxonomy (NCBI): domain Bacteria; kingdom Pseudomonadati; phylum Thermodesulfobacteriota; class Desulfovibrionia; order Desulfovibrionales; family Desulfonatronovibrionaceae; genus Desulfonatronovibrio; species Desulfonatronovibrio magnus. The sequence goes on along the minus strand of NZ_KN882182.1, from coordinate 65,795 downwards.
TGGCCCAGGGCAGAAGAAAGGCCCTTCTGGTTATGGCTACAGGCACAGGCAAAACCAGGATAGCCATTGCCTTAGTGGACGTACTGCAGCGAGCGGGATGGGTAAAAAGAGCCTTGTTCCTGGCAGATCGGGTATCCCTGGTACGGCAGGCAGTAAACGCTTTTAAAGCCCACCTTCCGGAATCAAGCCCGGTTAATCTGATATCTGAAAAGGACGGCCAGGGCAGAGTATACGTCAGCACCTATCCCACCATGATGGGGCTCATAGATGAAACAAAAGGCAATACTGCCCGCTTTGGTGTGGGACATTTTGATCTGGTGATAATTGATGAGGCCCACCGCTCAGTTTACCAGAAATACGGAGCCATATTCAGGTATTTTGACTCCATGCTCATAGGACTGACCGCAACCCCCAGTGAACATGTGGATCGAAATACCTATGAGCTTTTTGATCTGGAACCCGGAGTACCTACAGACGCCTATGAACTGTCTGAGGCTGTGCGGGATGATTTTCTGGTTCCTCCCAGGGTCCAGCAGGTGGATTTGAAATTTCCACGGGAAGGGATCAGCTATGAATCCCTGACAGAAGAAGAAAAGGAGCAGTGGGAAAGTTTAGACTGGGGAGATGATGTTGACGAACACGGACTGCCCACTCAGGTAAATGCTTCAGCCATAAACAACTGGCTGTTCAACAAAGACACAGTGGATAAGGTCCTCAAATACCTGATGCAGCATGGACATAAGGTAGAGGCTGGGGACCGCCTGGCCAAGACCATTATCTTTGCCAGAAACCACGATCATGCTGTGTTTATTGAAGAGCGCTTCAACCACCACTATCCGCATCTTGCAGGTCACTTTGCAAGGGTTATAGACAACAGGGTCAATTACGCTCAGAGCCTGATTGATGACTTTGCGAACAAGGATAAAACTCCGCATATAGCCATCTCCGTGGATATGCTTGATACCGGCATTGATATCCCTGAAGTAGCTAATCTGGTATTTTTCAAGCCGGTATATTCCAGGATCAAGTTTTGGCAGATGATGGGCAGGGGAACCAGACTCTGCATTGATTTATTCGGCCCTGGGCAGGATAAGGAAAATTTCCGGGTCTTTGACTTCTGCTTTAATTTCGATTTCTTCCGGGAAAATCCTGATGGTATAGAAGCAGGCCAGGGAGAATCTCTGGGGGCCAGGCTTTTTAAGTCCAGGGTAGAACTTCTGAGCCATATCCAGAGCATGCGTGATTTTCCAGAACAGTCTAAGCTGCGGGAGTCTCTAACCAAAGAGCTTTCCCAGGAAGTGGCTGCCATGAACCTGGATAATTTCATTGTGCGCATGCATCTGCAAAGTGTTGAGCGCTTTCAAAGATCTGGAGCATGGGACAAGCTCAGTGAGGACGATAAAGAGGTACTGCTAAGTGAGATTGCCGGACTGCCCAGCGAAAAAGAAACTGATGAGATTGAGTCCCGGCTGTTTGATTTGATTGCCCTGCGTATGCAGCTTGCTCTATCCCGTGGAGATAACAATTCCTTTGAAAAAGACCGCAGAAAAGTGGTTGAGACTGCAATGCTTTTGGAAGAAAAAGCCAATATCCCAGCGGTAAAGACAGAGCTGGCCTATCTTGCAGCTCTGCAGGATAATGGTTTCTGGGAAGGTATCAACTTAGAGATCCTTGAGGATATGCGAGTCAGGCTAAGAGTTTTGACACCTTTTCTGGATAAGAAAACCCGCAAGGTCGTGTATACTGATTTTAAGGACGAGATAGTAAACGTTGTGCAGGAAGATTTTCCAGATATGCCCAAGATGACCAGCCTGCAGTATGAAAAAAAGGTCCGGGAATACCTGAAAAATCATCAGGACCATCTGGTAATTCACAAGCTGCGCTCCAACCAGCCTTTAACACCCAAAGACCTTGAAGGGCTGGAAAAAGCTCTGGTGGAAATAGGTGAGGATGAAGGGCAGACTCTTCTTTCCGGGCTTCTTGAGCGCAGTCAGGCTCCGTCCCTGGCTCATTTCATCAGGAGCATGGTGGGGCTCGACAGGGCTGCAGCCCAGGCTGTGTTTTCCGAGTTTTTGAGGGACCATAGCCTGACATCAGAACAGATCAGGTTTATTGAAATGATTATTGACCAGCTCACAGCGAGAGGCTTCATGGAAGGTGCTGCTTTGTATGAACCGCCCTTTTCCAACCTGCACTCTGGCGGCCCTGATGGTTTATTTGCCGGGAAGGATAATGTTGTAGACGGGATTTTCAACGCTCTGAAGGATACCCAGCCTCGGGTGCTGGGTATGACAGCTTAAGTGCAGGGCTAAGGATTAATCAGATAAGCTAAAACTGCCTTTCGTTCTGCTTCGCTTAGCATGTTCCGTTTACCCAGCATCCGGTCCACAGTACTTTCCCAAAAGGCCAAATCTTGGCCGAACCTGCGTTCTATACGATCCAGGTTGTGACATGTTGTGCAGCGTTCAGCTACAAGGGCTCTTCCATCAAGAGCTAGAAAGGTCATGGCTGGTTGAACTCCTAAAAGCAGCATCAGGCCTAACGCCAGCAAAATAAGTGTGAATTTCTTTTTCATGATTTCTCCCTGAGCCCGAGTTCCGGGCTGCATAATTTATCCAGAACCATAAGATAATAGCCCACGCGAATCAATATCTCTCGACTCACTCTCCCAGCCACAAACCAGCCCCCATACAACCGTTTTTCAAACCAAACAGAGCCAAAACCTGATCTTTGATGAAAATTTTTTGGGTGCATAAGTCTTTGAAATTACATAATAAAGTTGGTATGTCCCACCGAAAGAGTAAACAAATTTCAAGAAAAAACTAAAATTTTTGGATTTGTAACGCTATACTGTAACATGAAACAGTTAGCAAAACATTCAAACGGGCAGGGGCAAGAGTTCAGGATTCTTGATTCAGAACTAGGCCGGAGGTTGTCTACTAAGGATGTAGCGGCCTATGTAGGGCTTGACGAAGACACGGTGAGGAAGCATTATGCAGCCATCGGTGGAATTCGTCCAACAGGACCAACAGGTCGAATCTTGTTCTTTGAAAAAAACATAGTGAGTGCATTAAGGAGGAACACTTATGCCTTCAAAGATAACCAAGAACGGACGAATTCAATGGAAAGGCAGAGTTCAGAAGAATGGGAAGATCAGACAGAAGCATTTCCACACGAAGAAGGAAGCTCTGAATTGGGAAAACGAGGAAAGGCAAAAAGACTGGTCGAAGACAGACACGGAATTTTCCCTGGGTGAGTGGGCTCAGCATTACTTAGATTATTCCAGGAAGTTTTCAGGTAAGGCATATGGTGAAAAAAAGAAGGCCTTTAAGGAATTCTTTGCTGCAAAAGACCGTAATGGTATAATAGTTGACCCAGAAGCTGATGTCTCCACTCTGACATCTGGAATGGTCCTGAGAGCTCTTCAGGTCCAGTTCAGAAGCAGATCCGGCTACGCAGCAAACAAGGATCGCAAAAATCTTGTGGCTGCCTGGAATTGGGGTGTGAAATATCTTGGTTTGCCTACAAATAACCCATGTCTTGTTGATAAGTTTCCAGAAGTAAGAGAGGAACGGTATGTACCGCCTGAAGAGGATTTCTGGAAAGTGTACGAAGTTGCTGAGGGGCAGGATCAGGTTATGCTCCTGACTTTTCTTCATCTTGGAGCAAGAAGGGGAGAGATTTTTAAACTGAAGTGGACTGACGTAGATTTTCCATCTGGAAGAATTCGCCTGGCTACCAGAAAAAGGAAAGATGGAACCCTGGAGTTTGACTGGCTGCCCATGACTCAGGAATTAAAATCCAAGCTGCTGTGGTGGTGGGAGAACAGGACCTTTAAGAGGCACGATTATGTGTTTGTCTGTGAAGAAGAATACCATTTCTGCAAAGAGCATTATGGAAAGCCTTTTACAAACAGGCAACATTTTATGAAACGGATGTGTAAAAAAGCAGGAGTACCTCACTTTGGCTTTCATGCTATCCGCCATTTGACAGCTTCAATCCTTTACAGGCTCGGAAAACCAGTTGGAGCTATCCAAGCTATCCTTAGACACAAACATGCCTCAACAACAGAAAGGTATCTGAGATCTTTAGGCTTGGAAGAAACAAGGTCACATCTGGAAGATTTATGTGGCAGGGGGAAAGTCTTAGATATAAAAAGCCACCTGGAAAAGCACTCCCAAGTGGCTTGTTAAGAGAAAGGCTATGCAAAAAAAAACCGTTTCCAAAACCGTTTCCAGCTATATTTTGGAAAATGTATATTTTGCTAACCCCTTGAAATCATTGGCGTCCCCAAGGGGATTTGAACCCCTGTTACCGGCGTGAAAGGCCGATGTCCTGGACCAGGCTAGACGATGGGGACGCATGGTAAAGATCGTATGGCTGGGGGACTAGGATTCGAACCTAGGTTAACGGGGTCAGAGCCCGTCGTCCTGCCGCTAGACGATCCCCCAAATCGGGAAAGTGATTAGTTAGTTGTCTCTGCAACTTTTGTCAAGCAATTTTTTGCCCTAAAGCAAAAAAATGAAAATTGACTGGAAAATGCCTATGGTAAAGCCAAGTACAGCGCCCATTGCTTCAATAAAACGAAATTCTTTTTTCATTATGGTAAACAGGATTGTTTCCAGCTTATCCATGGAAAAATTTTCCACCTTCAGTTTCACTACTTCTTTGAAGTTGAGATTGTTTTTCAAATGCAAAGCAATTTTTTCCAGTATTTGGGGCAGATATTTGTCGATTTCCTGTGAAAGAAGCTTTTGAATGGCATCAAGAGTATCGTTGTTTAAGAATACGGCCACCATGGGGTGTAAAGTTGTAATTTTTGAAGTAATGAAGTTGTGAAAGTAGTTCTGAATGATTTTCTTGAATTTGGCTCTGAATTCAGGGTCGTGAATGACCTGCTGAATGTCATTATGAGATATCAGTTCTGATTCTACAAGATCACCAAGGCTTGAGGCCAACTCTTTCTGTCTTTTGGGAAATATGCCCTGCAGGTTCCAAAAAAAGATTCTGACTGGGCGACGAGGATGAAAAAGCATTTTTACTGCAAGATAATTGGTGAACCAGCCAATAAGAGCGCATATAAAGGGGGCTATGAAGAATTTTGTGTATTCCATTGCTTTATGGCCTTTGCTGTTAGTTTCGCGGATTGAGGGCCAAAGCCGGGCAGAGTTTCAAGTTCTTCCTGCTTTACTTTTCTTATTTTTTCCAAGCTCTGAAAATGATCCCAGATAATTTTTGCTTTTTTCGGTCCTATACCTTTTATCTTTTCAATCTGGCTGTAACCTTGAATTTTACCTCTACTTTTTCTCATGCTCTGGATAACAAATCTATGTGCCTCGTCTCGAATTTTTTGTAACAAAAGCATCTCCGGGCTGCCGGGCTTGATATTTATAGGGTTTTTGCGACCGGGTACAAAAATCTGATCATAAAGCTGTCCCTGGCCACGGGTTGGCCCTTTTGAAATGGCGGCAACTTTGAAATCAGGCTCAATGTTATTTTCCTGCAGAGCTTTTGAAACAACATTAAGCTGTCCCAGGCCTCCGTCAATAAGCAGCAGGTCCGGCCAGGGCAGACTCGACTTTACTCTGCGCATAATAAACTCCCTCAGAGCAAGGTAGTCATCTCCAGAAATGATGTGTCCCAAATTGAAGATTCTATAGTCCTTCTTGACAAATGCATTCTGCTCCATGATTACTGCTCCAACCCTGGTCTTTTCTCCGGACTGATGAGATACATCAATGCACTCCACCCGCAATATTTCATGCTGACTGCCAAAAATTCGGGTTAAATCGGCAGTTGAAGAGCGAATCACTGAAGACGCATGGTTAAGGCTGTTTTGGAGGGCCATTTGTAGCAAAGACTTTAAAGCATCGCCCCTTGCCTTCCGGATGATGACTTTCTTGCCTCGATACTCAGAGAGAATATCTGAAATGGATGGGTCATATATTTTTTCCGGCAGAATGATTCTTTCCGGCACATACTTATCTTGATTATAGAATTGGCTTAAGATACTGACCAAAGCCTCTTCCCTTTCTTGCTCATCAGACACAACAAGACCTGGGCGGAAGAAATTCATGCTGTCCAAAACTTTGCCCTGTCTGACAAAAATAATTCCTATACAGAGCCCCCCATCATGTTGGATAATGTTAAATATATCCATGTCATGGCCGCCGGGAATAACAACTGACTGACTTTTTATAGTTTGTTCAACAGCTTTAATTTGATCTCGGATCTGTGCAGCCTCTTCGTAAAGCATTTCATCTGAGGCTTTAAGCATATCTTGTCTAAGCTTTTGAATAAGTGCAGATGATTTACCGGAAAGAAACAGTTCAACTTTTTTAACCTGTCGGGCATATTTTTCCTGAGAGACTTGAAGACAGCATGGTGCCATGCAGCGCTGGATATAATACTGCAGGCATGGTCTTACTCGATTTTTAAATTTTTTATGGCCGCATTTGCGCAAAAGAAAAATCTTGTTAATTATTTTTAATGTGGATCTGGCTGCGTTGCTGGATGTAAAAGGGCCAAAATATATGCTGTTGTCCTTGCTCGCTTTTCTGGTCAGTTCAAGACTTGGGTATGAATGTGATTTGTTAATTTTAAATAGAACATACTGTTTATCGTCTCTTAATACTATATTATATCTTGGACGGTGTTTTTTGATCAGGCTTGACTCTAACAGCAGGGCATCTTTTTCTGTTAGCGTAGTTATGAAGTCAACTTTACATACCTTTGACATCATGGCCCTGGTTTTGGGAGTCAGAGTATCATGAGATCGAAAATATGAGCTTACCCTTTTATTAATGTTTTTGGCTTTACCAACATAAATGATGTGATTGCGCTCATTTTTCATGAGATAGACCCCAGGAGTGACAGGTAGGTCTCCTGGAATCTTACTGTCGGTTTTTTCAACCATATTCATTAACATTGCCCTTGAAAAAACTGCTTCATATGTAACAATTTAGCTCTTTCAAATGAAAGCAGAATTCTGACAATCCGAGACGTATGCATTGCGCGTTCTTGAAACTCAGATATACGAGTTGTTTGTCATAGCTATCTTGGGTAAAAAATAAAAAATTCGATTATGACGGCCTGACACGGAGACTGTCAAGGGCTTCGGGACTGACCTTGGTCGGCTTTTCATAAACTCGGAATGAGCTTGAGCGGATGCATCGTGCTGTAGTGGGATATGTAATTAAATTCAATGGAAATACTTGTAAGCTCCTCACCCAGGCGGTCCGGGACCGAACTTGTGAGTAACATAAAATAGCCTTAGCGCGAGATTGCTTCGCTTCGCTCGCAACAAGGATTGCCGGGCTCGCCCCAGTTGAATGGCTGCGCCTACACTGCGTGTATTCAACGGGGTCAAAAGACTCGCTCGCAATGACACCTGAGGTGTCAGGGATGTGGTTGCTGAAAAACTGTCACCTACAAGTGAGCCTAAGCGACCGAAACAATCTGTATGGTAAAACCATAATGCTCTGAATTTATTGCAGATATGATTATAGTTACTTGTAAGGAATGACTGAGCATGTTTTGAGAAGGCGAAAAGAGGACCAGTACCGAGTTTTGGGACTGGCCCTCATAACACTACAGCGATAATTTGCGCAAATTACTGCCTTGGTCTCTAAAGACAAACACTTTTGCCGACCTCAAACCGTAAAATTGGCAGACTATCTGACAGCAAAAGTGCAAGTTCCCTTCCATCTAAAAAAATTTTCGCTGTAGTGATAATAAGGTTATGCGTCTAAAAAAGGTCATTGGAAATAGAGGTCTGAGGTGAACCCGGGCCCCGCAGGTAGTCAAAGAGATCTGAATCTGCTCCCAGTACCAGGGTGGTGCCCTGGGGGAGAAAACTTTCATAAGATTCTAAGGTTTTCATAAAACGATAAAACTCTTCATCAGCAGTATACCCATGATATATATGAGGATCGTTTAGAAAGGATATATTCAGCTCACCAATGGTTTCTATATCAGCTAATCGGCCATGTTCAATTATTGCAGTCAGCTCACCGGAGTGGCTCTGTTCATCATTCTCATAATCTGCAATGACATGCAGGCTTCCTGAATAAGGTAAACTTACTGGCATCTGTCCGGAAAAATCAGTGGGGCCGATTTCTCGACGATTTACAGTTATGACAGCACCAGAAACTGGAGATTGGTTGTGAGTAACCCTCACCATATCTTCAGCAAAACCTTCAGCAAATATTCTGGTTGCTCTGGCTTCACCTTCACCAAGAATTCTGTTTCTGTCAGCATCCGCCTGAGCTCTTATGGCAAGTGCTCTTTCTTCACCTTCAGCTCTGTGTCTGGCAGCAATACGTTCTCGTTCCGCTCTCATCCTTTCAAACACACTTTCCTCAACTTCTGGCGGAACATCGACTCTTTTCATTCTGATGTCTATCAAACCTATACCAAAGTCATTCACTCTTTCAGCTGAACGATTGGTGACTCTGTTCATAATTGTTTCGCGCTCTCCAGAAATAACATTGAGTATAAGTTCGCTACTGACTACATCTCTTAGTTCTGCGACAATAATATTCTGCAGCCTGGACACTGCTCCCGGTTCATCCCGGACAGTTACATAAAATTGCAAAGGATTATCTATATACCAGCGACTGACATGGTCTATGAGAAGTCTTTCCATATCAACTGTGAGAAACTCATCAGGCGGTGCGTCTGTGGTTTGAACACGTTTGTCCAGTCGGACCAGGTTCTGTATAAGAGGAATTTTAAAGTGAAGCCCGGCTTCATCTATGGTTCTCTTGTGTTCTCCAAGCTGCAATACAAGAACGTATTCCCTTTCATCAACAATAAATGTGGTTTGAGGGATGATTAATACAGCTGCTATTATCGCTGCAACGATAACGGCCTGCTTATTCATTTATGCCTCCTTGGGAAAGCTGATTTATAATTCATAAAATTTATTGGTAATATGTTTACAGGTACTCAGGTACTTAAGAAGGTAGGTAGATAAAGATTAAAACCCTATCCTGCCTACCTGAAAGGATTGAAAATATAACTTGAAAAAGCATCTGAGATTAGGCGCGGACATTTTATTCATAATTCAAAAGTCAAATTTTGGTAATAGTTTATAACTTTGTAAATAGCGCGAGGACTTTGGCTTCCGGGACTCACTTTCTCATAAATGACATGCTTGAGGCATCGGCTATTGCTCAAGTGGGTCCTGAGTGCTTGTCTCCTGCTCTACAAAGGAGGCTAAACTATTAAATACTTTAATTTTCTGCAGTTTGTGATTTTTCTATGGAGAAAGGAAGGGGAGTCGCTCATCTGCCTGTCTGTGCCCCAATGTTTAAAGATCCCCCGCCTGGCAGGAGAAAAACATTGTCAGCAGCTCCTTTGTCAATGATGACCTTTTCCACACCAGGTAAAATTTCGGCCATTTTTTCCAAGTACATTCTCTGACGGGTAACATCCTGAGCAAGACGATATTCATTAAGAATCTGGCTGAATCTTCTGATTTCACCTTGTGCAGTGAGAATTCTTTCCTCTCTTCCACCACGTGCTCGAGGAACTATATCTTCACGATATTCTTGAGAGCGATAAATTAGACGTTCCTTGTCCTCCATAGCTCTGACCACATCGTGAAAAGCATCCCTGACTTCCTGAGGAGCGTCACCACGCTCTGTGCGGACATCAGTGACAAAAAGGCCGGAGCCGTAGTCGTCAAGGAGCATCTGCAATAAAGCCTGAGTGCGCATGGCAACCATGGCTAAGCCTTCGGCAACAATGGCTGTTTCAATGTCCATGGTTCCAACAATGCTTCTCAGGGCAGTTTCTGATGCAGTTCTCAAGATCATAGTGTCCGGCTCTCGGACATTGAAAAGATAATCTGCAGGCTCACTGACCCGGTAATGCACTATGATCTCAAAGTGGGCAATGTTTTTGTCACCTGTAAGCATCAAAGCTTCATTACGGTTAACTCTTTTGCTTCCGTTGACTAAGCTGAATCCGATCTGGTGGGTTCTAATACGCTGGGTATCAACGACGGTCACTTTTTCAATGGGTCTTGGCCAGTGCCATTGCAAACCCGAACCAAGAGCAGTCTGCTCATGGAAAGCCCCAAAACGTTGAACTACCCCAACTTGTCCCGGTTCAACAATGTACAAACCTGAAAGCATCCAGATAATCAAAGCCAGTACAGGAATAATGTATTTACCACCAGGAAATTTGATTTTTTTGAGTTGACTTAATTTTTCCTGGAATTCACCAAATTCATTACCACCCTGTCCGCCCTGACCGCCTGAGCCGGGAAAGTGCCTTTGCCGCTTTTGTTGTAATTTATCCCAATCCCAATTCATAATGGATTCACATATAGTGCAGTCTCTGGTGATGGTCAAGAGAAACAGTAGAAGATAATTTTTTTATTCTGAAGAAGGTGATTACTAATGCGGACTGTGCCCACAACCCAATTTTTACAAGAATAGTTAAGTTTGTGCGATAACCTTACTTTTCAGGCTGAAGGCTGAAGGCTGAAGGCTGAAGAATAAGGATTTCGGGCATCATTGTTTTTTGAAGGTTAAAAAATCTTAACAATTTAGCTCTTTGAATGTGATACGCATTTTTTTTGAATTTTTGAGCTCTACAGTTTACAAGGCGCATTGTTTTTAATAATGATAACTGAATATGAACACGATGGCAAAAAAGCACTATCACAGGAGGTTGCAGTGAAAGAGATTAATAGAGATATTTTCAGGGCTTATGACATAAGGGGAATAGTTGACCAGGATTTTGATTCTGAGTGGGTGGAAGTTTTAGGAAAGGCGTGTGGCACCTATTTTCGTAAAATGGGTATTGATCAGGCGGTTGTGGCTCATGACTGCAGACACAGTTCTCATGAATATCAGGCCCGCATTGTTAAAGGGCTGCAATCAACTGGTGTGGATGTGGTTTTTTTAAATATGGTGGCCACCCCGTTATTTTATTTTGCAGTTAAAAAGCTTGGACGCAAGGCCGGGGTTATGGTCACCGCAAGTCATAATCCTTCCGATTTCAATGGTTTCAAAATATGGGCCGGAGACAGCACTATTCATAGTCAGGAAATCCAGGATGTATATGAGATCATGGTCAAGGGAGAATTTACCAGGGGAAAAGGTGTGGCTGGCGAGATGGATATTGTTCCTGAATATCTGGCTTATCTTAGCGAGCAGGGTAGTCTTAAGGACAAGGTAAAAGTGGTTGTTGATGGAGGCAATGGTGCTGCAGGTTTAGTGTGTGTTCAGGCCCTTGAGCAGGCCGGTGCCGAGGTTGTGCCCATATATTGTGAACCTGACGGAGACTTTCCCAATCACCACCCAGATCCCACGGTCATGAAAAACAATGTTGATCTTGTTAAGGCTGTACAGGAACAAAAGGCTCAGCTTGGAATCGGCCTTGACGGAGATGGAGACAGAATAGGTGTTGTTGATGAAAACGGGCAAATGATCTACGGAGACCAGCTGCTTGCAGTTTATGCTCGTGAGGTGCTTGAGCATAACCCTGGCACCAGCGTTATAGGCGAGGTAAAATGTTCCCATCTGCTTTTCAATGATATTGAAAAACATGGCGGAAGACCCATAATGTGGAAAACAGGCCATTCTCTGATTAAGGCCAAAATGAAAGAAGAGGGCTCCTTGCTGGCTGGTGAGATGAGTGGGCATATGTTTTTCGCAGACAGATATTTTGGTTTCGATGACGCAATTTATTCTGCCCGCAGACTGCTGGAAATTGTAGCCAAAAAAGGGCAAGAGCCTGTCAGCAATTATCTAAGTGACTGGCCAAAAACATTCAATACACCTGAAATACGCATGGATTGTCCGGATAGTATCAAGTTCAAGGTAGTTGAAAAAGCTCAGAAGTATTTTCGTAAAGATTTTGATATTGTAGATGTGGATGGTGTGAGGATAACCTTTGAAGACGGGTGGGCTCTGTTACGTGCCTCAAATACCCAGGCGGTTCTGGTGCTGAGGTTTGAGGCCGAGTCAGAAAAGCGGTTGAATGAGTTTCGTGATATAGTTGAGCAACCTCTGAAAGAGTGGATTCAAGATCTTTCCTGATTATGAGAAAAGTGTTTTACATTTTTGCCGCTCATATTCTTGTTCTGGGATCATTATGGGCGTGGAAAAACAATCATGACCAGGAAATCATTGATGGTGAATCTGGAAATGTCATGATTTTTCTGAATCAATCCAACTCTCAAGACCATAAAGTTATCTTGCTGCTCTGCCATGACTTGCATCAACCAGCATCATATGTTGAGTCTGAGTTTGATGTTTTTTTAGACTATGTTCTTTCTAAAGAATCTGCTAAAATATTGTGGGGTGATCCTGACAGGTCTATGACCTGTATCAGGTTAACAGGTGATCACAAAAATATCAGGGAGGATATCAAGTGATTTTCTCTCCCAAAAATTCAAGGGGAAGGCAAAGCAGTACGTTACGCATCCTGCTGATGCTCGTACTATTTATCGGGGTAGGGTATTTGTTTTGGAAAAATTATGAAAGAACTATGACCAGCATCCAGAGTCAACATATTATCCAGGATGAGACTGGCACTTTAAGTTCTGACTTTCAAAACGATGTGGCAAATTTTTCCAGAAACTTCCAGCAGCGCTTCGGAATAGCCATTCAGGTGAAGATTTTTGAAGGTTTTGTGATTTCACCTCCTGAAGATCCAAGAATAATATTTATTGGATTAAGCCCCAGATATGAAGAATGGAGTGTAGTGTTCCCCATGCTTCTTCGCAGAGCACTATCTGAAAAATTTATTACATATTTTCAAACAGAACATTTTGCTGAGTACTGGGAAAACGGTCAATGGGTCAAAGGATTGGCGGATGCATTAAATATACTTGGACAGGAGATGACGCAGATTGAAAAAGACTCATAAAAGTGAACTGACAATTTATACTGATGGTTCCTGCCTTGGTAATCCAGGACCTGGAGGGTACGGAGCTGTTCTTATCTACAAGGAAAAAGTTAAGGAAATTTCAGGAGGATTCTCTGATACTACCAATAACAGAATGGAGTTGACCGGTGTCATAGCCGCTTTAGAGGTTTTGAAGTATCCGTGCCAGGCTACTGTGTTTACTGACTCTCAATATATCCAAAAGGCTTTTAGTCAAGGCTGGATTTCTAAATGGCAGTTAAACGGATGGAAGACAGCAGGCAAGAAAGATGTTAAGAATAAAGATCTGTGGGAGAAGTTATTAGGACTTATGGATACCCATCAGGTAAGGTTTAAATGGGTTAAAGGTCATAGTGGAGACAAATATAATGAAAGATGTGATGTATTGGCAAGAGAAGCTGCCATGAGAGCAACTGATTTCTAAGCTCCTCACCCGGGGGGGCGGGACCGAACTTGGGAGTAACTTGAAATAGCCTTAACACGTTAGAGATTGCCGCGCTCGAAGACTCGCTCGCAATGACACCTGAGCTGTCAGGAATGTAGTTGCTGAAAACCTGTCACCCACGAGGGAGCTTAAGCGACCGAAGCAATCTGTAAGGTAAAACCATAATGCTCTGAATTTATTACTAATTTGGTTTTAGTTACTTAGAAGCTCCTCACCTGGACGGACCAGGACCGAACTTGTGAGTAACTTTACGAGTCTGTCACTTTTCTGGAAATTGGGACAGTCCCCGCGAGGTACTATAAAAAAGATTGATGCTGCATTGGTTCCTGGAA